>JALTZZ010000145.1 GCA_027051165.1 archaeon
ATTAAATGTCCTTTTATTGAAAAATATTATGTATAGCTTAGCTCGCAATTATATGAGCATGTCTCTTCGCTTGTATGAGGTCTTTTGCAAAGGGGTTATTTTTTCCATAAAAACAAAGTTTTCGAGAGAAAACAAGTTTTCTTATAAAAGGACGTTTGCATTAGAAACGAAGCAAAATTTTCCAGACGAAGCGCAGAAAGATTTATATAGGGGAAGGGGTATTAACCCCTTCTCCGGTGAAAGACATGAAACAGCCTCTAATCCCAGATTTAGCTCATCCTACGTGGATAATCTTCAAACAAATCTTTTTGACAGCAGGACTGTTAAGAAAGAGCTGGCTAAAGCAGGGATAAAACCTGAAGATGATGCTTAGAATAACGATAACAGCTATATTCTTTGAGAGAAGCGTAACAGAGGTAGTAGAAGAGCTTAAAAGGAATGAAGAGCTTAGAGGAGTCGTTAGAGTTGCAGAGATTCCATCTGCAGATGAAATATACAGCTTCCTCAGCAGATTCAGCGAGGATCAGTTCATAAAGCTTTTATCAGTTATAAACAGGTTTATTAAGAGGAGCTCGGTAAAGATCCTCGATACTACCGATATAAAGCTGGACCTAAATCTGTTCAGAGAGCAAAAAATATAAATGGGGCTATGCTTTAGGCAAGGGGTTCTATAAAGGCTACAAGCTCGCTTTAGTCGTGGAATATCCTTCTTTAAAGCCCATAGGGATTTATCTATACGAAGGATCGCCAAGCGATGCCAAAATTTTCTTAGAAATCGTTAAAGACCTTAAGAGAAGGAGAGTTTTGAGAAAAGGTGATAAAATAATAGCCGATAAGGGATTCTGTGCTCAGAAAAACTACTGGAAGAGCATCATGCATCATAATGTCTTGCCGTTCATATTTCCGAGGAAGAATCTTAACGTTAAAAGGATTAAGGGAAGATTTACTTACCCTTTTAAAGCCCTTAAGGATAAAGAGGTAAAGAGACTTTATGATAGACTCTTTTCCTCTTTTAAGAGCTTTTTGTGCTCTTGGGAGAATTTTAAAGCTGTTAGAAGCGTTATCGAAGATCTGTTCAAGGTTCTTAAAAATTCACTCTCCTTAAAAGATCTGCACAGATATTCTAAACGCTCTGTAGCAAAGTTCGTAGCTTTATGTGTCCTTTTATTAGGAATGCTCGTATCTATGGGATTTAATACAAAGGAAAAGCTTCAAGCCCTTGCTGAGTCTTGACTCAGCAATGGGGTTAAACACTTTATTTAAACTTATACGTATTCGTGGCTATGATGGAATTTTACCATCAACCTTCGAAATAATTTCATAAAGTTCATCAGCAACCTTGGAATACCACTCATCGGCACCATACATTTTAGCCAAGTAGTGCCTCGCAGAGACAGTGGCTGGGAATCTTCCCTGTATAAAGTCAGCAATATCAGCTGGAACCCTCTTTTCTATAACGAGGTAGTTGTAGTGCCATTTCCTCAAATACTTCAGCTTTATTTTCCTTCTTTTGAAATAGCATACAACACCGTTAAGCGTTATTTCATATTTTTTCAAATCTTCAGCAAACTTAGCTGGCATATAAACTATGTAAACGTTTTTAGTTCCTCTCAGATGATTTAAATGATACTTAGCTATATTTCCCTTTATCTCAAGATTTTTCTTGTTGAACTTTGAAAGAACCTCTATACCCTCTACAACCCTTATTCCAGAGAAGAAGAGCAGTTTGTAAAGGACTCTGTATTTCTCCTCAGAAATATTCTTGTAGTTCTCAAGGATTTCATCCAAGCTCGAAACATACATATCAATGCCGGTCTTTGGTATTTTTATGACATCCCTGTATATTGCTATTGATACGTAGTCCATCAATCTAAAAACCTCGTAAAACTTTATTAAATTCCTCAATGCCATCATAAAATGTCTTTTTCCATTTTTAAAGGAATTTGCTAAGATAAGAAGCTCGTTTAGGCTTATCTCTCCTCTGCCTTTTAAGTATTTGTCGAGGTAGTTTATCATATCTCTTGCATGCCTCTCGCTTACCCTTGAGAACATCCATGATATGAACTGCTCTCTGTGCTTGTCGTAGTTGAGAGCTCTACCTCCATCAACAGATACTTCAAGCTTAGAAATTCACTTTCACACAGCTGTGAGGGATTACAAAAATTGTTTAAAGTATTAGTAACTGTATTAGTAACCCTTGGAAAAAGAAGCTCATTTTGCTTGTAAAAAGGCGGGCCCGGGGGGATTTGAACCCCCGACCAACGGCTTAAAAGGCCGCTGCTCTACCAGACTGAGCTACGGGCCCACGAAAATATATTAAAACAGATAACTTAAAAAATTTTTTTGTAAAACCTTCTATAGCATTACATAATCTACAAACAAAAAGATAAAGAAGAAAAAGCTAAAAATAGCATTTAATTTGAAGAAAGCAGTTTCTATATCTCTTATTTTATGTTCATATGCAAGAATACATGCTAAAATGAATAAACCGAGAGCATACACGAGACCCATCTTCTCAATAAAATAGAAAATTATGAGGAATGCTATTGTAAAGACATGGAAAATTGCTGAAATTTTTCTTGCATTCTCAATCCCAAATCTTGCTGGAATTGATTTGAGGTTGCATTTCCTATCGAACTCGTAGTCCTGAATTGCATATATAATATCAAAGCCGGCAACCCAGAATATAACGGCAAGCCCAAGGATCATGACTCCTATATCTATACTGGCTTTTAGGGCAACATATGCACCTACTGGAGCAAAGCTGAGAGCTAAGCCAAGGATTATATGACTTAGCCATGTAAATCTTTTTGTTAATGGATACAGGATGAAAACAGCAACAACGATAGGATAAAGCAAAACGCACAAATAATTAAGCATGTATGCAATTACAAAAAGTGCAAAAAGGCATGTAGTTGCTATAACTACATATACTCTAACATTTATAATTCCCTTAGCAAGGGGTCTATCTGCCGTTCTCGGATTTAGTGCATCTATATCTCTATCTAAAATCCTGTTTATGGTCATTGCAGCAGTTCTTGCAAAAAACAATCCAAAGGTAATTAGCAAAAAATCCCTAAGAGTTAAAATTGCTCCATCTTTTAAAGCCAAAATAGCTCCAGAATAAAGAAATGGCATTGCAAATAGGCTGTGTTCTATCTTTATATCATTTAGGAATATCCTTAGCATTGAGAGCATAAATTTAATAGATTGTTAATATATATTTAAATTTCATGGAGGTTCAAGAGATAGAACTTAAGGGTCATATAATAGACTCTCTAATTCTTCCGAAGGTATTTGACATTATAATGGACTTAGGTGGAGATTTTGATGTTCTCGAGTTTCAGATAGGAAAGCACAAAACGGATCCAAGCTATGCGAGAATTCTTGTAAAGGCTAAGGATAGGAAGGAGCTTGATAAAATTTTAGAAGAACTTCTTAAAGTTGGTGCAAGAATTCCAGAAGCTGAAAAGCCTATTTTAAAACCTGCTCCAAAGGATAAAGCACTTCCAAGGGGATTTTATTCAACAACAAATCACAGAACGTATGTAAGGATAAACGATGAATGGGTGGAAGTTGAGAATATAAAAATGGATGCCTGCATAGTGGTTGATTTAGAAAAAAAGAGGGCTTACTGCAAAACTATAGGTGAGGTTAAAAAAGGAGAGTTGGTTGTAGTTGGAAATAAGGGCGTTATGGTTAAACCTGAGGAAAGACCAAGAGAATATTCTATTTTTTCTTTTATGAAAAGTAGAGTAAGCTCAGAAAAGCCAACAGTAACACTTATAAAACAGATAGCAAAAGAAATCGTTGAAACAAAGAAAAAAGGATTAAAAATTGCTGTTGTAGCAGGTCCAGCGGTGGTGCATACCGGTGCGGCTCCAGCCCTCGCAACAATGATAAAAGAAGGATTTGTAGACGTGCTTTTTGCTGGAAATGCACTTGCTGTGCACGATATTGAGTCTCAGCTCTTTGGAACTTCTTTAGGTATGGATTTGAAGAGTTCGAGGGGAAGAGAAGGTGGACATAGAAATCACCTGTATGCAATAAACGAGGTCATGCTTGCTGGCTCGATTGAGAATTTGATCAAGGAGGGTAAATTAAGGGATGGAATAATGTATCAGTGTATTGTAAACAAGATACCTTTTGTTCTTGCAGGCTCAATAAGGGATGATGGACCTCTGCCAGAGGTTATAACAGATGTTATGGAGGCTCAGCGAAAGATGAGAGAGCATTTAAAGGGTGTTGGCTTGGTTCTAATGCTCGCTACAATGCTTCACAGCATTGCTGTTGGAAATCTCCTTCCGAGCTATGTTAAGACAATATGTGTAGACATAAACCCCTCTACGGTAATAAAGCTTACCGATAGAGGTACGGCACAGGCTCTCGGCATAGTAAGCGATGTAGGAATATTTTTACCTATGTTAACTGAGGAGTTATTAAGACTGAAGAAAGGGCAGCCGTAGTCTAGCCTGGTAGGACACTGGCCTTCCAAGCCAGTGACCCGGGTTCAAATCCCGGCGGCTGCATTCCATTTTTGCTTTTACCCTTCATATTTCCAACACCCATTTTATTCAAAAATTCCTTAGCCTTATTTGAAAGTTTATCATCAAAAACAGCCTTGTAATCTTTAGCATTCAAAAATGTTTTAACGTTTTTCATATTATTTTGCACAATTTCTAAAAATTTTTTATGCTTCGTGTTCCTGGGATGATAACGCTTGCACAGGCGAATAAATTCATCAGCTCGGCTCATGCTTATTAATATATATAATGTATTATTTATGGCTTTCATGCTCTGTCGATTGAAAAACTACTTTTAAATTATTATCATAAACTTTATGAATTATGCATAATAAAGTTATAAACTATTAGTTGAGGGCTTTAGATCTTTACCGGGATCCTGCAGGCAGCTGCTATAGCAGCTATAACAAAACCCTCATTTTGCAGATGAAAAGTATAAAATAAGGTTAAAACATGCCGCTTAGTTTATAAGTTTTTGCTTATAATTCGTTCGTGGTGATGTTCCTCCAGGGCGTGAACAATAAAAAATTGTTTTATTCACATTCAGCTTGATATTGGCACCATCTGCACTTTCCGCTTTTTTCTGCTGTTGGATGCTTAACTCCGCTTACTACAGCAACGTAATCATTGAGATGTCGCATTAAAAGAGTCTCGTTATAAGGAACTTCGACTTTTCTGTTCTTATAGACTATAACTATCTTAACGTTTTTGCCATAGTTTTCTTTTAAAAGATATGCGTAAGCTAATGCTTGAATTGCATCAGAATCCCATGCACCATTACGTGGTCCATTCCTATTTTTTAGCTCTTCCAATAGTATCATATCTTCCTCGATTCTATATGCATCTGGCCTGCCTATTAACATTGCGTTAAGCTGTGGTATCTCAGCCTTGAGCAGGTGCTCTTTCTTGTAGCCTCTCTTTATATATAAATAATGTTTTATTTTGCCTATAAAGATGAGAACTCTCCTCTTTAGCGGTGGTTTTTTCTTCAGCTTTCTATCAAAGTAGAACTGTTTTTGACAGAAAACGAATTTATGCAACTCACTCGGCAGGATTATTATCTTCTTATCGTTCAATATTCAGCCTCCTATAATCTTTCGTTATTTCCTCAAAAGATGGGATATCTCTCGTTATTTCACCTCCACATTCTGGACAATCTTTCTCGGAATAACCATTAACTTCCAGAAGAAATCGTTTAATCTACCAGATGTGCTTAAATAAGCTTTTCTCACAATTTCATAGAGAGATTTTTCCACGATCTTCCGCATCAACGTTATAGGATTTTTGTTGTATAGTTTGACGTAGAACATGCCTATGCTTTCAGACATCAATTTCATGAGCAACGGGTTTCCATGAACCACATACCTCTCAAACAACCGCTTTATGAACTTCTCGCCAACATCTTCCGTTATACCGTCTATTGTCATCAATATTATGCTTCCGTAGGCTTGGATGTGGATACTACTACCGAAGAAAGCAATCCAGATGTCGTAGTATCGCTTGTGGTATTTGTCGAGCTCTTTGAAAACATAGTCAAGGAGTTCTTGTTTGTTGTTGAAGGTAATCATTTTCATGTTATCACCATTCTTTAAGGAATTCTTTTTATCGTTTTTACATCCACAATCTCGAGATTCTCTGGATTTCTTATCTTCAAACCGACGTTTCCTTCGAACACTAAAACAAACGTCCTGCCAAAGAAACCAACCGCTACATCCACAAGCTTCTTATCCTTAAATTCTTTAAGCATTTCTTTTCCAAATTTCTCATATTTTTCTTTTTCCACTCCCACATCCCTCCTCATTCTTTCTTGTGTGAGGAGATCCGCGTGAATGATGAGCATGAAGTTTTTCCTCAAACCACCTTATATATTGCCTATAACCTTCTATATTCCTCTTTTTTATGGCTTCCCTTGATATTTCATGCAGTTTTTTACTATCAAGCTTTATTTCGCCAAAATAAGAGCTACGCCCGTTAGCCAAATCCACGTGCCTTGCAAAAGTGTATATATCACAAGCTTTTTCTCCATGCGGTATCTTTTTCATGTAAAGTAGCCTTAAATAAGAGTATTTCATCGCTTCATCCTTAAAATGGCTGTAGAAGAATTGAATATGATGTGTAAGCTCATGAGCTACACTCTTCTTTGTTGCCTCTGCAGAGAGCTTTATATATATTTTGTCTTTCTCACTCTCATATTGGTTATAGAAGGCTACTCCGCTTACTGTATAGCCGACTAAAATCATTTTTATTTTATTTTTGAATTCTGGGAAGTATGGGAGAGTATCCAAAATCAGATACTGGAAAATCCTCTTTAGACTGTATGGAACGCTTTTGGTAAATTTTAACCTCAGTCTTGGTTTTATTTTAATATATTCGGTTAGTTCTAATTGTCTCGTCTCTAATTTCATCTCATATTTCTCCTTTCTTTAATTATAAAGATAAGCAGCCAGATCGTTGCAAGAGGACCTCCGATTGTGAAAACTTTTTCTCCGAGCTCTGAAGGATTACATATTACAAAGCGAGTGAAGAAATAATCGTTTTTATTCTTTTCTGATTTCATTGCGAATACAGTCACGCCTCAACCCCCTTTCCTTTAAGTTTATAACAATAAGGTTTTGTCTTGAAGATCTCACCATTTCTTTCCATTATTTGCAAAATTTCGACAACTTGGGGATAATCTAAACCTCTTCTTTCAGCTTCTCTTAAAATTTCACTTTCCTCAGCTTCTCCATATACAGATTCAAGCTCTTCAATAATTTCCCTTACAATTTTTATCTTTTCTCTCTGGCTCTTTGTTATACCGACCATTATCTTGTCTATGTCTATTTTGCCAGTATCCAAATCAATTCCAGCCTGCATCAAGCTTGTTTTAACAAGTCTTATAGCTCTCTCCGCATCTTCCTTAGTAACCTCATTGCTGAGCCTTGCTCTTGCACTCGCCCTTGCGAGCCTTACAATTGCGTGTAACTGCCTTGCCGTTAGTGGAATAGGAGAATCCTCAACCTGCATCGCTTTTTCTCTGATCTTTACGTAAAAATCTTCTATGACTTCTCTCGCTTCTCTCGTAAGCTTAGGATTTATATTCTTCCTTGCATAAGCAATATACTTCTTAAGAAGCTCAGTATCTATTGGCGGTTTGATATCCTGCGGTCTTTCGTAAGTATCAAGAATGTGCCTTGCAACTTCTCTTGTCTGGCTTAAATCATCTCTGACAAAAAATATTAAATCAAATCTGCTGAGAATCGTTGGTGGTATGTTTATCTGCTCGCTTAAACTTCTATGTTCATCAAATCTACCATATTTTGGATTTGCAGCTGCAAGGATTGAGCACCTGCTTTTCAGCGTTGCCACTATACCAGCTTTTGCGATGCTTATCTGCTGTTGCTCCATACCCTCGTGTAGAGCAACAACATCCTTGCTGTCCATCTTTTCGAACTCATCAATTATGCATATTCCCTTATCTGCAAGCGGCAAAGCTCCGGCTTCCAATATAAAGCCTTCCCCTTCTTCTCTTATTACCGCAGCAGTTAAACCAGCGGTTGTAGCACCTTTACCAGCTGTAAATACGCATCTTGGAGCAATCTCCTTCACACTTGCTAAAATTTCGCTCTTACCAGTTGATGGTTCGCCAATAAGCAAAATATGGCTATCCCCTCTTATTCTCCTTCCATTCTCAAGTATTACTGGAGGTGCTCCGAAAAGCTGAAGAATTATTGCCTCTTTTATTTCTGTATGACCATAAATGTGTGGTGCTATACTGCTTGTTAATATTTCAAAAAGATCGGGTCTTTTAGCGAGCTTTTTTATTTCTTTCACGTCTTCTGGAGTAATCTCTATTTCCTCAAATTCTACCTCAATGGGTTTAATGCTAATGGCTTTGAAGTAAATCCTTAAATTTACGTTGTTTTTGTCTATAACAGCTTTTGGAATACCCACGATCTCGACTCTGTTGCCTGGCATTGCCTTGTTTATCAGATCATCCATAACATATACGGTTATAAGTTTTGGCTGCTCTCCGCCCTTTAGATCTTCATAACTTTCCTGAACAACAAGCTTCTGAAAATCAACAAGCATGCTCTCCTTAAGAATTAGGTTAAACGGCCCTTTCCTCTCACAGCTTGGGCATATCCCCGGCTTTTGTATTTTTTCTCCATCAGCCTCTATTTTTATTACATTTCCACAATGAACACATTCATAAACGAGAAGAGCGAGCCTTGGTCTAACATCAGTTACTCTCCTGACTATACCCTCAAAGCACCAAAGTTCATCTATTTTATCTGTTGTTATATCTTTTATGAGGATTTTCCTCACGCTTAGCAGGTTTTCTACTCTTAAGTTAACTCTTCTCTTGTATTTTGGATAGCTTGCGAGGATCTTATTTAAAACATGCTCAGCGATTTTAATCATTTCTTCTGGATATTTTAAGAAATCCTCGGCAAGATTTTCATCAAAAAACCTCAGCTTGAAGAAATCTATCGTTAAGCTGTATTTTCCACCAACGTAACCGATATAGTTTATATCTTTTTCATAGTACTTC
>JALTZZ010000146.1 GCA_027051165.1 archaeon
TTTTTCTAGCATCAGTAGGGGGCTGAGGACATAACGGGGCTGAGAGGTTCAATCTTATTGTTCTTTATTCTCCACTCATAGATATCCTGCATATCCTTAAAGACCTGGAAGAGCTGGAAGAAACCATGCCAGTGTGCGTAGTCAGGTCCGTCCATTGCAGCTCCATGACGTGCCCTTCTTCCCACATGATGCCATAGGTAGTAATTCAGTTCCTGGAAGGGGTCCTTCCATTTGTCTTTCTTCAGTAACCCTCTTGCCTTAAGATCCTTGAGCATCTTCTGTGCCTCATCATAGTAGAAATTATAGAGTTTGACCGCACGGTCAAGCTTGGCGAAATGGTTGTTGATATGGATCTTACTGTGACAGTTGTTGCAGACCTTTTTCATGAGTTCACGTCCCTTTTCACCATCACCCCTTTCGCCAGACCTGATAACGCTCTTTGCATGGACAAGGTCCCACTTAAGCCTCTCTGTGACATTATGTGTGGTGCTCAGGTCACCTATGCCACTCATATGACATGTAGCACAGGTTGGAGCGATGTAGTCCCCAGGCTCCCATGCATCTGCGGCACTGTCCCATTTCCAGTCTTCACCTGATGTGAGATATACCTGACCATGGTGGCTTTCATAATAGATCTCAATATTTGGATGATCCGGCCCTATATGGCATTTTGCGCATGCCTCTGGTTTTCTTGCCTGGGCGATAGAGAACTGGTGTCTGTTGTGACAGACAGTGCAATTACCAATGCCACCGTCTGGATAGCGTGTGCCTATGCCAGCCGGCCAGCTATCATCAGTGGGTCTGTTGTCCTTTCTAAGCTTAACCTCAAAGCCATGACACATCTGACAGCCGCTCTGTCTGGTTGCGATGGTGCGAGGGTCACCTTCCGGGATACCAGCAAACTGGCCACCCTCGGCATAGTACATAAGTTTCTGGAATTTTTTCTTTGTTTTTAAAATCTTTCTTTAATATAGGGAAAATCTTTCTTTCCATACAAATTTCAATTGGATCTATAAAAGAGAAAAAAGATGAAAATACAGACGATGTTATTAGTATAAGATGGATATTTTCCCTTACTATATTAGCAGGTTTTTCATCTAAGTTGTTTAAAAACACTTCATTAAGAAGTAATATCAAATATGCGATAAGAAATACTAATACATAGCCAAATGTAGCATCTGGCAGAATATTAATCCTCGATGCCATTAGTTATACTTCATTATTATTACACATAAAAATATAATCTGCCAACTTTCTTCATAAATTCAATTACAAAATCCATTATAATTTTAAGCTCTGTCTGTTGAAGAATATTTCCCACGAATAACCTTGTTTCTCAATCCCAAAAGACATAAGATATCCTGCCTTTAAGTACAGAAATTAATACCCTCACAGCTGTGAGGATTAAAAATGAAAAACGGAAAAATTCACAGCTGTGATTCAGCGAAAAATTTATAAACCCCTTCCCGACAAAGACTATAACGATAAGTCTGTATGTGAGTTTTGGGACGGAACGTCCCGCCCCCGCCATCCGCCGTTCTCGCCCGTCACCGTTTTTTGGTGAAGAAGCATGATTATAGTTAGGGATATATCTTTCGAAGAGGCTCTATAAGGAGGGAATTCTTTCTTGGGAATGATGGCTTTTTTGCTTATAAAACTTTCTTACAAGTTTATGTATTAAAACAATGTTGTTTTATGCTGTTACATCTATGTAAATAATGTTAGAGCATTTAACCCGATGAAAAGGAGATTGAAAATATAACTCTTACTTTCTCTCCGTAACCCGATGTAAAGGGGATTAAAATTATTTTCTCTCCGTTTATTATTAAAGGAAAAAAATAAAAAATAAAAAATAATTTTTAGGTGCAACTCCAGAGACCAATCCTCATCTCTCTGGCTTTGTTCTCTATTTCCAGATACTCTCCTTTTTTCGCATACTCATCGTAAACGTAAACTATTGCCAAACCTTTAGATAAAACAAGCTCCGAATAGTCGCTACAGGTTTCGTTGCATATATAAACGTAAGCAAGTGTTCTTCCGTATTTATCCTTCTTTATTGGTTTAACTTCAACCCTTTCTGAGCTTCTGAAAACGTTTAAGGCAAACTCGTATGCTTTTTTCCCGTAGTAGTCCAAACAGCTCACGTTTTCAACTCCAAGCTTTTTGACTACGTAGTTCTTCTGTGCGTGCTTATACTCCATCGCATCTATTCCAATAACCCTTACTCTTTCCCCGTTTATATCAAAAGTATCTCCGTCAATCACTCTTATGTTTAAAATCTCTCGCTCCTCGTGTGATGCACTTTTGCTTGACTCTTCATCGGTTAGGCACATTGACAGAAGAATAAGAACCAGAAGAATGACTGCAGCTCTCATGCATAATACTATCTCAAAAAAATTATAAAAAAATTATTCTTCTTCGATTCTCGGTGCCAAGATGTATGTAAGCTTAATGCCCGGAGCTAAGAACTCAAGCTTAACTGGTATGTTGTTGCCTAAATATATCTTCACGCTGTCCGCAATTTTGCTTGCCTTAAGGATATCCTCAAGATATTCTATGGAGAACATGCTCTTCGCAGGCTCTGAAACATCAAATGTTAACATTTTATTCTTTTCAATGAAAATCTCAACGCTTCCCAAGTCGCCCATTGCTTTCATCGAGAATCCGTCTTCGCTTGCTGAAAGGGTTGCGTGGTCGCTCACCGTTTTCACGTCCTTGATCCCAGCCTCGAAGGCTTCCGGATCAATCTCCATAACGCACGGATAGTCGAGCTCAGGGACTCTGACCTCTTCCTCGCCGACGTCTATTAAAGGAAGATCAAAGCTCCTCGTTGCCGTTCCTTCTATGGTTACCCTCAGGTATTCCTCTTTATCTTCAAAAATCATCGTATCTTTGCTTTTAGCCCTCTTAATAACCGTCAAAAATTTGTCTAAATCTATTCCGAGAGCTTTCTCTTCGTCAATTTCGTATTCCTCAAAAATTTCCTTTTTCATTTCCAGATCAACGAGTGCAACGTGTGCAGGATCCATGGCTCTGAGGTGCAGACCGCTCTCCTTCACTTCAAGCCTTACCTCATCCACCAAATTTCCAACCGCACCGAAGACGTTTCTCAATATTTTAGCCTCTGGAAACACGAGCCTCATCCCACCACCTCATAACCCTTCAATATCCTTCATCAGCTCCATAATTTCATTCAGATACTTTCTTTTGAGGTAATCAATAATCCTTTCCGCATCGTTTTTTGTCAGATGATAGCCTACCGGAATGTTGAGCTCATCTTCAATTTCCTCTCTGATTTCCTGCAGAGTTTTACCTGTTTTCTCAGATACTTTTAGAACAGTTTCATAAATCCTCAGAACGTGCTCCGCTCTGAGATTTTTGAGAAACGTTATTAATGAGCTTGCGGACTCGTAGTCGTGGGTGAGCTTCTCCGCTAATTTTTCAAGCCTGCTCTTGTCTATATTTAGCTCTTTTGCCTTTCTCTCGATTAAATCATTTATGTAATTCAGCTGCCTCTCCGAAGGCTTTTTTACAGCCGGCTTGCTCTCTGGTTTGTATTCCGCAGCTGTGGAGAAATCTTTCTTCGTTAAAGACTTCAGCTGAGCTACTTCTGCAGCGAGCTTCTGGAAGCCCGATCTGAAAGCTTCCATCTGCTCCTCTATCTTCTGCTCTATGTATTTGTTTATCTTCTGCTGCATGTAGCTCTGAACGTTTTTCAATTCTTCATCTATATAATCCTTGATTTCCGATTTTATTTCGTTCTTAAACTTTTCTATTCCGTTAACCGTTTCTTTATTGAGAAGATATCTTATCACGAAGCTGTAATTTTTGAATCCTTTTTCTCTCTTTATTTCATCAAGCTTCGCTTTTACATCCTCATCTACATATATCGTCGTCATAAGTTTCACCTTGTTTTTGTAACCAGCTTATAAGCTGTTTATAAAAATCTTACGAAACTTCACAGCTGTGAGGATCGGCATTAACGGAAAGAAGACTGCACCTCACAGCTGTGAGAATTATAAACTATTTATAAGCAGATTATAAATTGGACTTATAACCGGCTTATAAGTGTTCATAAGATGTGAACACTTATAACCAGCTTATAAGCAGGTTATAAATTTTGTTTATAAGCTGGTTATAACCAGCTTATAAATGTTCGCTCTTTGTGAACACTTATAACTGGCTTATAAGCTGGTTATAAGCGGAATTTATAAGCTGTTTATAATCTGCTTATAAATGTGTGAAAATTCCGCACGATCAAGCGAGTTTGATTTATAACTTTCTTATAACCAGCTTATAAATGTTCACGAAAAATGAACATTTATAATCCAGTTATAATCTACTTATAAATCTGATTTATAAAATGTTTATAACCAGCTTATAAAATGCAGAATGCCTTTTTTCCTGCTCTTGTTCTTCAGCACAAACGTCACGTAGTATGAGTTCGGATTTTCAAATATGTCCTGATAAACTTCAAGGTCAACTCTTTCTCCGGAGGCTCTGAGCTCTATGTAGTCCTTTTCATCCTTTACCTTTACATCCGAAAACTTTTCATTTTCGAGCAGCTTTATGATGGGCTCCAAGCAGTCGTCGTGAAAATAATAAGCGAGCTCCCTGTATCTTTCTTCAGATTCAAGAAGAACAAAAATTCTGTCCTTGCTTATCGGAGAGTCAAGCCTCACTCTCAGCTCTGCTCCCTCTGTCTGCCTAAACAGCTCCAAGAAGCTCTCAGTAACCTCAGAGCTGCCTTTATTTATTTTTCTCAAAACATCAAGAAACACATCAATGCTTTTTATCTTGGGAAGCTCATACACGAGCATGAATTCAGCTAAAATCTGAATGCTACTTAAGCGTTTCGATTTCTCACAGCTGTGATGATGTTAACCTTTATTTAGTAGACTATGAGTATTAAAATTGAGAGTAAATTCACATTTTTTAATGTTGGACAAGGTCTATTTTTCATGGGAGAGTTTCAAAAAACAGAAAATACTGAACAAAGTAATAAAAATAAAAAAGAAGATAGAACTATCAAAGAAAAAGTTTATTTGGTGTATGACTGTGGCTCTTATCAATTAAACATTCTGGAGGATCACATAAACAACCTAAGAAAATACAATATTGTAGATGGAAACAAAATAGACGTTTTGGTAATTTCTCACCTTCATTACGACCATGTAAATGGTTTAGATATTCTCTTAAACACTTTTAATATTGGTTATGTTGTCCTTCCATATATAAAACCAATAGAACGACTAATAATTGGCTTAGAAAAGATAAATTTGCCAGAATGGTATTATGATTTTCTATCCGATCCTGTAAGATATCTTATAGAGAAGGGTGTTAAAGAAGTTGTAATTATTACTGGAGAAGAAGGTTCTCCTCCGAAGTTTAGAGATGCTGATGAAATTTCTTCTGATCATGAAAAAGTAAATTTTAATGGACTTCCCAAATTAAATGATGAAGAAAAGAAGAATATTTACGAAAATGAGCCTTTATGGGAAGTATTTGAAAATATTGATAAACTTCGTCTCCGCAAACATGACGGCTATGCATATATTTTCGGAGCATGGAAATTGAGATTTTTTAATTACAAAATAGAAAATGAAATTTTAGAAGACTTTAAAAATTGTTTAAAAAATAAAAAAATAGATTATGAAAATCAAGAGGTTCTAAAAAATGTTATAAGAACCAAAAGCTTGAGAAAAGAACTGAAGTCTTGTTATTATAAAATTAACAAAGACTTAAATTTTACATCGCTTGTCCTTGGAATGTTTTATTTCCCTAAGAATAATATAACATTTAAAATCAACCAAAGAACGTTATTTGAGGTTTTTAGAGAATATCTATACATTTATTCTATTGGTTTACGTTTAAAAATTGTTGATCATGAATTATCACCATATCTTGATTGTTATAAAGAAAAAAATTTGAATGCTTTTGGGCAGATGCTTTTTGGAGATATAAATTTAAAGAAAGATAACAAATTTGATGAATTAATTAATCACTATAACGGTCTTTTAGATAAAGTATTTTTAACTCAAGTTCCACATCATGGATCCGAAGAAACATGGAATCTCAGAATTTTAGAAAAACTACCAAAATGCAAGCATTGGATAATCTCTTATGGGATAAATAATCAGTATGGTCATCCTCATAAAGGGGTTTTAGAAGATATCAGAAAAAAAGGAAGATGTTTTCATCTAAATAACGAAATTTTAGCCTTTATGTATAAAGTAGAGTAAAATATTTTGAAAATAAAAAATATTAATATTGCAGATAATAGCTTCTAACGAAAAGCATGACCGCATACAAGCTCCCGGCAAGCAGAGCTTCATCAGAATTTTTCTTCAGTCTGTTCAAAGCAAAGCCGAAGGTTGTCGCTGCGGTAATAGAGAACCACTCAACGCTGAGCTGCACGAGAAAGTCTGTGCCAACAGCTTCAGGCTTCTCAAGAATATATTTAACCGCTTCCGCAAATTTACAGCCTGCGGAATAAGAAATTACCAAGCCAAAGATACCGTAGAACAGCACCGAGGCGAAGGGCATTATCAGATAATCCAGCTCAAGGTTTACTTTCGGAAGATCTGCAAGCGAAGAAAAAACTCCTACAATAAAGACGGTGGCAGTTATTACTGCATATTCATCGCTTTTCAAGCTTAACCCTCTCGTAAATCTCTCCTATCTTTTCCATGTCGAGCTCCTCTAATTTCACGACAATCTTCTCAATTCTCTCAATCTTTGCTGCTAATTGTGAAACGATGTCCTCAAGATTTCTAACCCTTTTCTCCAGATCCACCTCTTACCGCCTCCTTAAGCTCTGCAATCTCCGTTTTAAGCTCAAGAACGGTTTCCTCCAAAACATTTATCCTGCCTTTGAGGAACTCAAGTTCTTTCTTCAGCTCATCGTTGAGATCGTACCCCATAGCTCACCACCAGCAACCTTAGAATTTAAAAGCTTGATTCCTCACAGCTGTGAGAGTTCGAAAATCTTAAGAGTGGAATGTTGAAGAGATTCCCCCATGGAAGTGAAGCTGCAGTCAAAGACCATTGAGGAGATTTTTCACGAAATTGAGGAAAAGCTCGATGAAAAAACCGAGAAGGTTCATTTGAGCATAAGACCTTCAACCGCGGTGCTCGTTCACATTCTTTCCAAGGCTCCGAACATAAAAGAGATTTCCATTCCGCCGAGCCTGCACAAAGCAGTTCCGAGCAAAGTAAAAGCGGCTTTGGAAAAGGTAGGTGTTGATCTTGTTGCCGAGTGCAAAATGCCGGGAAGACCTAAAAGGAGAGACCCGAAACCTGTGATTGAGCTTCTTAAGAAGGGATTCTCTGCAAAGCAGATTTCAAAAATCCTTGGAATCCCGGTTTCAACGGTTTACTACTACAAGAACAAGGCGGGGGTTTGAAATATGAAGGTGAACTGTCGTGATGTATATGAAGGCATGGTAATCGTTTTTATAATAGCAGTTCTTCCTATGATTTTCATGGAATTGCTGTTTCATGCAGCGTGGCAAGATATAGTGCTTACGCTTTATGCGGGTCTGGTGGCGATCCTTATCGGAGGAGCGCTCGCAGGAGGGTTACGTTGCATGGGAGGGAGATATTATCTTATAATTTTGCTGTTAGTCCTCGTGTTGGGATATATATACATCTCTCTGATCTATTATCCATTTGCTAAACAGGCTTATGAGGAGGCGATGGCAAAAGCTTCTGAGAAGGGTAAGGAGCGGGCGGAGCGGCTTCTGAAGGCTCTCGATCCTTACCTATCAAGCTGCACCCCTGTAACTAAGTTGCACGGGTGTTACCTATCCTTATACAGTCAGATGGATAATCATTTAAAAAAGGTTATACATTCAGCTGTATAAGTCTTTTTAAAGGATTATACATCAGAGTGTATAAGCTCACCTTCACAGCTGTGAGGATTCATATACTTTTACAGAGCTAAGGAGCCGTCTTCCTCTTAGGCAGGAGAACATCTCGTACAGCTCATCTGCAACTTTGGAGTACCATTCATCAGCGCTCGTTTCTCTCGCTAAATAGTGCATTGCTCCCACGTTTATCGGACTTCTTCCCTGAATGAAGTCAACAACGTCAGCTGGAACACCTTTTCTAAACAGAAAGTTGTAGTGCCACTTTCTTAAATATTTCAGCCTTATCTTTCTTCTCTTGAAGTAGTTTTCAACCCCGTATATAGTTACATCAAGCCTTTCAAGCTTTTCGGCAAATTTTAAAGGCATGTAAACAAAGTAAACGTTCTTAGTTTTTCTCAAGTAGTTCAGAGGATACTTCGCAAAGTTTCTGTATGTTATCAAGATGCTTTCATCATAGTTTTTAAGCATGTAAATCGCTTCTCTTACCCTTATACCGCTGTAGCATAGTAATTCATAGATTATCCTGTATTTCTCCATGTCTATTCTCATGTAATCCCTTAGAACTTTTTCTGTAGGTGGTCTGTATGTATCAATACCAGTTTTCGGAATTTTGATGATTTTCCTGTATATGCTTAAAGAAATGTAGTCGAGTATATTGAACTCCTCGCAGAAGTTGAGAAGGTTCCTTAAAGCCACGCAGAGATGCCTCTTACCTCTTTCAATGCTTATAATGCTCAGAATATTGTTTATATCTATTCTTCCGTTCACATACTTATCTAAATACTGGATAAGCTTCTTTGCATGCCCCCTGCTAACTCTCTGGTAGAGCCATGCTACAAACTGCTCTCTTATTGCATGGTAGTCTATTGGCTTTACCTCCATCAGCAGATACTTCAAGCTTAAAAAGTCATTCCCATACTCGTGTATGGGATTACAAAAATTGTTGAGGGTATTAGTAACTCCGAGACCAAGAGTATTAGTAACTGGAAAAGCTCTGTTTTGATTGTTTTTTGAAAAATAGGTCCCGGCGGCCGGATTTGAACCGGCGACCAGGGGATCTACAGTCCCCCGCTCACGTCCCGGAGAGTTACTAATACTATTAGTAACTCTGCCTATAAGCTTCCACT
>JALTZZ010000147.1 GCA_027051165.1 archaeon
ATCCTTTACAATTCCAGTAAGTGTATTAAACCAACTTGGATTATCGTTAATGTTGTTTCGGATAAAGGTTCCTTTATCTTCCGTTTTATTTTTCTTAAAAGAAAAAGAATATCTATTCATTTCAACCTCATCAATACCTAAATAAAATCGATAATCGATTTCTTTTAGGTAATAGCCTTTGAATTTCTCAAGGAAATTATAACAATTTAAATAAACAACATCCAGAGTTGTTGAAACTTCGGAATTAATATTATTAGCACCTTCCTCAATTATTCTTAAATGACTTGTTAGTTCTTTAACAAATATTTCAAAATCTGTATCATCCACCATATCACAATTATTCAAATGATTCTTGATTTCATCAATTTTTGCAAAAACTTCTTTCAAGAATTTTGCTCTTTCAATTCCCTTTTCAATAATCCTTTTCAAATTTTGAATATCTTCTCCAACATCAGAATTGCTGCTTTTAATGATATACCCTTTGGCTCCGGCAGTCATTAATGGTTCATAATTCCAAACTTTATTGGAAGCGGTTGTAATAATTACCTGAATGCCTTTGTTGATTTTCTTGATTTCTTGTAAAATTTCATAACCGGTAAACTCTTCCGGTTTAATGTCTTTTTCAAAATCCGTATCGTGTAGTCTTAAATCTAATAGCACGACATCTATATTATCTTTTTTTATTTTTTGTATTGATTTGTCAATGATTTCTTCCTTACTTTGGTTTTTAAAATCGTCACCGAGATAATCGATGTAAATCTTGTTAAGATCACCTAGTAGGTATGCGAAAATCTCATACCAGCCCTTTTCAGCTTCGTCATCAATTAATAATACTTTCGGCTTGACTTTGCTATTTATTTTTAATGCCTTATGAAAAATTTTATTAATTTCTGAAATAGGATTTGTAGTTCGCAGGTATTTGAAATAAAGATTAGTTTCAACATTTTGAAAAACCTTTGCAAGTTCATCTGTCTCATCACACCCAATTGTTTTTGCCCATTGATAAATTGCCCATTCATTAGCTATGGAGTGGGAATCAGCGTAATTTAATGGAGGGTCAAGTTTTAACTTAGCAATCTCTCGTGGAAGTTCATTTATTTTGAGAGCTTGGAAATCTTTTTTTGCAGCCTCTACAAATGCCTTTTTATTGTAAGGTATTAACTCTACATTTTTTGTCTTAAGAATGTTGAAGTATTCATGGTTTATCAAATAATCCAATCCCACAAATCCATAAATAAAAATTCGAGTCAACTGATTTAGTGTTGGGGTGCAACGGATATGTGTTGCTAACCTTAAACCATTAAAATCTGATAAAGTCTGCCCAAAACAAAGAGGAATGAAAATGTTGTCATATTCTCTTTCTCCTAACCAATCATTTATTTTTTCTGAGATCTTTTCATCTGAAACATCATTAAATATCGTTCCTTCTGTAGCATCCTCAATAGCATTTTGTATAAATCTCGAATTTGGTCGAATAAATAGATTATTACCAGGTATAACTACACTATCTCTTTCTATTTTCTTATTTTCTTGAGTAAGTATTTCGTTTAGCCTCTCCTCAATTTCTGGAGTCTCGCCAAATAAAAGGTACTTAAGTGCATTACCATGTTGATGCTGTTGCTGAATTAAAACTTCTAGGTTCTGGTATAGAATGGATGCTGGTAGGTGAGCTACATTCTCTTGCTGAGATCTGGAACTTTGACTTCCACTAAAAAAAGCAACAGAAAGCCCCTGAATGGAGGCAGCCTTTTCTACAATTTTATTCCTTTGTTCTACAGCTTTGTCTCTTTCAGCTGTAAAATCAAGGAATGACTCGTGATATAAAATTATATTCCCATCATTATATAGAATCTCTCCAATATTGACAACATCATCAATTTTGTAAAGAGGTTTAAGGTGGTTGGCATATTCCGCAAATTTTTCCTCAGTCCAACCAAAATCTTTTTGCCTTGTCTTTTTATCGTCTATCAAGTAAATCATGAATCTTTAATTTTTGGAAATTCTAGCATGTGTTCAACCCCTGTGAATTTATCTATCTTTTGTGCCTTAGGTTTTCTGCCATCCCATAGGTTGATAGTTGCATATTCCTTGTTCCCAAATTCTGCATTTAAATAAAGGTTACATAAACCGTTAATTTGAAATTTGATTAAATTCTTGTAGTCACGTCCATGTGGGCGATCTATGCAATTTTGAACAGTCTTGTTGTATTGTCCATTAAGATGGTGAACAGATAGATAAACTCTCTGTTTTTCTTCATAAAAGCGGAGTTTTACAATTGGTTTTTTATCACCTTGGTGTTGCTCAATGATCAATTGGAGTAGTTTGTTATATGCTTGAATTAGCTTGTCAACATCGGTAAAATGCTCAAGGTTGTTTGGGAAATCCTGATTCGTAATTTCAAAGTCTACCTTTTCATTCCATTTTTCAAAAGAATTTACTCTATCTAAAATTGCTCGTAAACTTTGGTTGCCACTTTTTAGATGAAATAAATTTTTAAAGTGTAAGACGAGCTGAGTAAAACTTTGAATTGAATCATAAGTGATTGGTGAGTTTATCGGAGGCTCTATAACTAATAGCTCAATTTCCCGATCTCCGGCAATGTTCTCGTTAAGGTTAGGTGGAATATTTGGGTTTTTAGTAATCCACTTAATTAATTTATCTGAAGACCAATTGATTTTTATACTTGCTGATGACCATCCCTCTTTGAGTTGATTTCCTTTGTAGTTCTTTCCAGTTAAATATCCTCTAATAAGCGCTTTTACTTGATGTGGAGCTAAGAATTTTTTTTCATGTTCATTAAAGTTTTCAACTATTTTCTGTAAGTGCTTTTTAAAATCATAAGAGTCCGAATCGCAGTAATCATTAATCTTGTTTAGTTCGTCCGAATCAATATCATGGCAGGTAGAACGCAGAACAGGATTCTGGTTATATTCAAAAAGAAATTTATATAAATGATATGGATCGATATATTTAGGTAGGTCTGAATCTTCAGTCTTTCTTGGTAATTCAATTTTAAGGTCTTTGCTCTCTGGAAAATTATTATTTATGATTTCTTCAATTTTTTGAACACGCTCCTCTAAACTTCCTTCAAGGCTAATTTCTCTAGAAGCAAGTTCTAATATTCTTTCTCGTTGATTTTGATTAATCTTTTTATCTTCAAGTAACTCCCTTATGAAATCATATTTAGTCTTAGCCATTTACTCTAATTTGTCTTTATAATAAATATTCATAGCTTTTTCAATCCCTTCCTTTTCCCAAGTATCCAACACTTCATTAATTGGACTAAAAACTCCTGCTAAACTGTCAAATCTTTCTTTTAGTTTTACATAAGCTCCATCCATATCTCCTTTCACCATCTTCAAAAACTCTAATTTCCCATCCAACACATTAATCAGATCAGGCTTACCTTTCTTTACATGCCCTTTATCGGCAATATAATCCCGTTTAAAAATCTGCTCCGCTTTTTCGTAGCCATACTTTTCCCAATAATATAGCCACATACGGATTTGCTTTACATATCTCCTGCGTACATTTACCTTGTCGTTTACAATGAGCCCTGTGGCTTCCTGGCGATACTGAGCCTTCTGTAAACGAGTTTTATCAGGGTTGATAACCAGTTTTTGGTCTTCTTCAATAATGCGCTTCAATTCCTTCTGAAAATCCTCATCATTGTAAATATTATGAGGCGAAGAAAAGGTGATATCATCCGCATAGCGGCTATACTTTGCGCCAAAACGATTGGCAAGTCCTGTCAATCTTCTGTCAAGTTTTCGGCAAAGAATATTGGTTATTGTTGGTGAAGTGGGGCTCCCTTGCGGAAGAACGGTCTTTATCTCACCATCAACATCAAAAGGATGGGTGCACAAGCTGGCTAGTAGAAATGCCAGGGGCTCTTTGTCTTCCTTCAGGTTGAAAGGCTCGTACATAAAACCCATTTTCACCCTGTTGCGGTCAAATGAGTGGAAAAAGTCTTTTAAATCCAGATTAAAAACATAATGATGACCAACATGCTTTCGGGCATTATCCACTATCGACTTGTCTAGAACAAATCCGGTTGCAGCCTTATGAGGTTCATAGATACATTGCAAAACAAAATTTAATGGTCGTAAAATGGATTTCAGCCCTTTTACAGGTGCATGGATTGTCCTGTCTGCACCGGATTTCTTTTTTATAGTGAAGGTTGTATAGCGGTTTTTGCAAAATTCAGGATTGGCATAGTAAGTCAATGATTTTAATTGGACAGGCTTACATTCCTCACCATAAAGCAGGTTTTTAGCTTCACTCAATAGCTTAGCCAGGTCCTCTTTCTTTTGCATTGCTGCAAATTGCTTTCGTATTTGCTTAATATGGGTCTGATCAACTTTCATTTCCAGAATCTTGAAAAACTTTGAAACACTTACCTGATATTCTTTGTGTATGAAAATACAAAACCAATACATCAATTAATATAGGAAAAACAAAATCGGCAATAGTATACTCCTATTATCGATATAGTATACTCCTATATTAACCATCGGCAATAGTGTTCTCCCATAACGAGGTGAACAAAATGCCGAAGTGACATTCATCCCGACCATTGGTCGAGAGAAGATGCCGATCATTGTTCCGTTTTACCGGAACCAGCACCCACGAGTCAATATCTTATGGCAAGTGTTTCAAAGAACTTTTGCAAAACTGACACACTGTTGTGCACCCTAGCTGCACTACAAAGATAAATATTAATAAAATCTTAAAAGTATTATCCTTTGACCAGAGGTATTTGTTCATATTGATGGCCAAACCTATCTTTGTTTAATGCACTCATTCTGCATAAATAGAATTATATGTCAGTAAATAAGAATGCTTTAATTCGCTATCAGGTATTAGACCGTTGTTTTCGCAATTCTGGCAGGATGTATTTTATAGAAGATCTATTAGAAGAATGTAATAAAGCTTTAAGTGAATACAATCCGGGTAGTCAGGGTATTCAAAGAAGACAATTGTTTGATGATATTCGTTTCATGGAAAGTGAGCAAGGGTGGTCTGTGCCTCTGGGTAGATTTCGCTTTGGCAGAAAAACCTATTACCGATATAAGGACTTGAACTTTTCTATAAATAACCAACCATTAAATGACTCTGAAGCTGAACAAATAAGATCTGCCCTTCAAATTATTTCGCGTTTCACAGGCACACCTCAGTTTGAATGGGTGCATGAAATGATTCCCATGCTTGAGTCAAAGTTCGATTTAATTGAGCAAAGAAGTAATGTAATAAGTTTTGAAAGTAACATAGACCTTAAAGGTGTTCACTTTTTGACTCCTTTATTTAATGCGATTATTAATCAAAGGGTTTTACTTGTCAAATACAAAGATTTTAAAAGTACTGAACCTTATGAAATTGCTTTTCATCCATATTACCTGAAGCAATACAACAATAGGTGGTTTGTTTTTGGACTTAATGCTCATAATCAAGTTCCGAATTGGAATCTTGCACTAGATAGAATAGAATCTTTGTCTGAAACTTCTATTGACTATCAACCAACGGATATTGACTGGGATGAATACTTTTACGATTTGGTTGGGGTTACTCGTCCTACTGGTGTGGACTTACAAGAAATAGTATTGCAATTTTCTCCTAATATTGCCCCTTATGTGATGACGAAGCCAATACATCCAAGTCAGAAACAAAAAAAACATGACTCCGGTCTTGAAGTCAAAATTAAGGTTATCCCCAATTACGAATTGGAAAATTTGCTCTTATCTTTTGGGGAACATGTTGAAGTTATATCTCCTAAAGATTTTAGAGAGCGGATCAATCAACGTATTAATGAAGCAAGTCACTTATATTTATCTTAAAATGGGCGGGCTGTGGCTAAGGTCTTGTTCTCTTCCTTGTATTAAGGATAAAAATGTAAATTTGGCTGCCAAAACCTCAAAGTGCATAATAGCCGCTGTTACTCAATTTTAAAAGACGATTATGGAAAAGAATATTTATGAAAGTCGTTCTGGAAGAAAAACTGTTTTTAAGAGTAAAGATGGGATTCAAATTAAACCAATGTTGTATTTGAAATTAAAGAATAATTCACAAAATATCACATATTACTATGTTCATTATGTGCAGAATGAAAGCGCTAATTGGGAAATAGTTACAAATCCGTATTTATATGGAGAAAAAAAACAATAGCAATTTTTGAAACTAAGGAAGAAGCTGCTAAAACCGCAAGGGTTGTTAATATGTCGATGCATCTTCTTTTTGAAAATGTTTAAAGATAATTTATAAAGATTATTATTACCAACAACACATAACATATAAAGGGTGAAATGCTATTTGGCCGTAAGAGCCGCCTGCTGTTAGGCTTGGGTTTTGATTACAACAACGGCTACTACAGGGCTCAGCTATTTTCGACTGATATTGGCTATACGGTGCTGGGCAAGAAGCATTTGAATTTTAGTGTTATCTATAGAATGTTTTATGAACCATTTTGCAACTGTCCTGAATTAAAATTTCCTTTTTATAGCGGATTTGATGTTCTTTTTGCCCTGGGGTGGGCTTTTTAGGTATTTTGTACACCCAGGAAAACCTTGGAACATGAGCCAGGATATAAAGCATAAAGCATCACCCGGGATACGGATATTGGCAAAAAAGTTAAATTTGTAGAAAAGAAGTATGAAATGAACCTGCAAGCTGAAAAACTGGAAATAGTGAAACTGATCCTGGAAACTGATAATCCGGGTATTTTGAAATCGATAAAAGGACTTCTCAAAAAAGTCGATAAGTCTGACTTCTGGGAAACCCTTACGCAAGAACAAAAAGATGAAATTTTGGCCGGAATGAATGATATAGAAAGCGGAAATATTATTGATTATCAGGAATTCATAGATAGATTCAGATAATGGTCCGCAAAGTAAAGCTATCCAGGAAAGCAGCCGACAGACTTGAAAATATAATTGCCTACCTGGAATCAGAATGGTCAGAGAAAATCAGGGATGAGTTTATTCGCAAACTGGATAATGCCTTGGAGCATCTTTCCCGGTTCCCGGCAAGTCACCCTGAATCCGACAAAGTAAAAGGACTTCGTAGATATGTGATTTCAAAGCAGACGACCATTTATTATACGTTTACAAAAAGCACCGTTTTCATCGTGACCCTTTTTGACAACAGACAAAACCCTGATAATCTTAAATCTGAAATGCGGTGAAAGCCATTCTGCAATATCCATCACGGTGGCGGTACCCTGGTATTCCGGCAAATTTGATAAAAAAGCAATCTGGTAGAAGAACAAAGGCGGGCTTATGCAAACCCGCCTTTGTTCTTTGCTACAAGCTGTAGCGTGCTACTTGGCATAGTTTACCGCCCGCATTTCGCGAATCACGGTTACTTTAATCTGGCCGGGGTATTGCATGTCGTTTTCTATTTTCTGCGAAATATCGAACGACAACTGGCCGGCTTTTTCATCGCTCACCGATTCGGCATCTACGATTACCCGTAGCTCGCGGCCGGCCTGGATGGCATAGCATTTGTCCACCCCTTCAAATTCCATAGCCAGGTTCTCCAGCTCCTTGAGGCGCTTGATGTAGGCCTCCATCACTTCGCGTCTGGCCCCGGGGCGGGCGCCCGATATGGCATCGCAGGCCTGCACGATGGGGGCAATGAGGGTGGTCATTTCTATCTCATCGTGGTGGGCGCCAATGGCGTTGCACACATTGGGGTGCTCCTTGTACTTCTGGGCCAGCTCCATACCCAGAATGGCGTGCGGCTGGTCCGATTCTTCGTGCCACACCTTACCGATATCGTGCAACAGGCCGGCCCGCTTGGCTTGCTTGGGGTTGAGGCCGAGCTCAGCCGCCATAATGGCGCACAGGTTGGCCACCTCGCGCGAGTGCTGCAGCAGGTTCTGACCGTATGAGGAGCGGAAGCGCATGCGGCCCACCATCTTCACCAGCTCGGGATGCAGGCCGTGAATGCCCAGGTCGATGGCGGTGCGCTCGCCAATCTCGATGATTTCTTCTTCGATATTCCTGCGGGTTTTGGCTACGATCTCTTCAATACGTGCCGGGTGTATGCGGCCGTCTTTTACCAGGCGGTGCAACGACAGGCGGGCAATCTCCCTGCGCACCGGGTCGAAGCCGGAAATGATAATAGCCTCGGGGGTGTCATCTACAATAATCTCGATGCCGGTAGCTGCCTCCAGGGCGCGGATATTGCGGCCCTCCCGGCCGATGATCTTGCCCTTGATCTCATCCGACTCCAGGTTGAAGATCGACACGCAGTTTTCGATAGCATGCTCGGTAGCCGTTCGCTGGATGGTCTCGATTACTATTTTCTTGGCCTGCTTAGTGGCCGTCAGGCGAGCTTCCTCCACAATGTCTTTGATCTGGGCCGAGGCCTTGGTGCGCGCCTCATTGGTCAGTGTTTCGATCAACTGCTCTTTGGCCTCTTCGGCCGTCAGGTTAGAGATTTTCTCCAGGATGGCCACCTTCTGCTCGTTAAACTTCTCTATCTCCTGCTTCTTGCGGTTCAGGTTATCGAGTTGTACACTCAGTTTTTCTTTTAGCTGATCCACTTCGCTCTCTTTGCGCTTGATTTTCTCAAACTCGCGCGACAGGTTTTGCTCGCGCTGGCGCAGCTTGTTCTCATTGGCCTGTATCTGGTTTTTTTTGCGGGTGGCTTCTTCTTCAAATTCGGCCTTGAGCTTCAGAAACTTTTCTTTGGCTTCCAGGATTTTGGTCTTCTTAATCTCTTCGGCCTTTACTTCCGCCTCTTTCATTATCAGGGCGGCACTTTCTTTGGCTTTTTCCTCCTCGGCCTTATGGGCTTTGGCAAAAATTATGCGGCCCAGTATCAGGCCGAGCACCAGCGCTACTACACCGGTGGCAAGGGTATATATCAATAACTCACTCATCACTACTACTGTTTAGGTTAACCATACAGCAGTACAGAATGGAGGGCCGGAACCGGTAAGAAGATGATGGTAAT
>JALTZZ010000148.1 GCA_027051165.1 archaeon
ATAACCCCCTTGCAGAGTCAAGACTCAGCAAGGGCTTGGAGTTTCTCCTTGCTGTTAAATCCCAGAGAAATGAGCATGCCCAATAAAAGGACACTCAATGCTGCGAACTTTATAACAGAGCGCTTAGAATATCTGTGTAAGTTCTTTAAAGAGAGAGAATTTTTGAGAACCTTAAACACATCTTCGACAACGCTCCTAATGGCTTTAAAATTCTCCCAAGAGTTCAGGAAGCTCTTGAAAGAGGTAAAGAGCTCATCATAGAACTTTTTTACCTCTTTATCTTTTAGGGCTTTGAAAGGGTAAACGAATCTTCCCGTAATTCTTTTAACGTTCAGATTTCTTCTCGGGAATATGAAAGGCAAGACGTTATGATGCATAATACTTTTCCAGTAGTTCTTCTGAGCACAGAATCCTTTATCTGCTATTATCTTGTCTCCTTTTCTCAGAATTCTCCTTCTCTTAAGGTCTTTGACGATTTCTAAGAAAAGTTTGGAATCGTTTGGTGAGCCTTCGTATAGATAAATCCCGACAGGT
The DNA here is from genome assembly GCA_027051165.1 of archaeon. Taxonomy (GTDB): domain Archaea; phylum Hydrothermarchaeota; class Hydrothermarchaeia; order JALTZZ01; family JALTZZ01; genus JALTZZ01. The sequence goes on from JALTZZ010000148.1 coordinate 535, forward strand.
TTTAAGGATGGATATTCTATAACTAAAGCTAATTTAAAGCCCTTGTAAAATCCCTTTCCTGGTGCATATCCCCATTTAAACTCTACTTTTTGCTTTCTGAACAGATTTAGGTCCAGCTTTATGTCGGTAGTATCGAGGAGCTTTACCGAGCTCCTCGTCCTTCTTTTGCTTAACCTGTTTATAACTGATAAAATGAACTTTATAAACTGGTCTTCGTCGAATCTGCTGAGGAAGCTGTATATTTCGTCTGCAGAAGGGACTTCTGCAACTCTAACGACTCTTCTAAGCTCTTCATTCCTTTTAAGCTCTTCTACTACCTCTGTTACGCTTCTCTCAAAGAATATCGCTGTTAGCGTTATTCTAATCATCAATGCCGCTCTCTTGACAGGTTTTATACCAGCTTTAGCCATCTCCTTCTTTACAGTTCTTCTGTCAAAAAGATTTATGATGTTATTGAAGATTATCCATGTTGGATGTCTTAAATCCGGTATTAAAGGGTTTTTCATGTCTTTCACCGGAGAAGGGGTTAATACCCCTTCTCCTATATAAATTTTTCTGCGTTTCGTCTGGAAAATTTTGCTTTGTTTCTAATGCAAATGTCCTTTTATAAGAATGAATAGTTTCTCACGGAAACTTTGTTTTTATAGAAAAAATAACCCCCTTGCATCACTCATCTCACAAGGGGGTTATTAAAAAACATTAAATACCTGGAAAACGTTGATAAGAGCGAGCTTTTAAAAGGATTAGTATGAACTGCGCATTTTTCATAGCTACGAAGAATAAGAAGAATTAACTATAGGGTTCACATTAGTATCTATATTTTCTTTCAAGCTTTCTCCTTAGAGCTATAAACAATAAAGCTACTAATATAATAGAAATTGCCCTCTCAACGGAATTTATTAGATTGTTTTGTGGTGGAGTTTGGAGATATACAAGAAAACTGTTTATAAATGCCGATTTTAAATCTTCATTATTATTCATTATCCGTCTTAGAAAAGCAAATGTTGATATAACAAAAACCGACCATATTATAGGTCTAATATAACTTTCACCATAAAGCGCCAACCATTTATACAGTCCAGATGGAGATAAATTTCTTCCGATCCAGCTTTTCTTCTTGCCGTCGTCTCTAAGAATTCTCTTAAGCTCCATTTCAGATACAAAAAGACGACCGGCAGTTTCATAATCCCCTCTTCTTTCATAATTATCTCTAAGCATTCGATATGTAGCCAAAACTTCTTCTAATGTAAGATTAAATTCTTCGTTAAGTATAATAGGGGCGCTTTTTTCTTTTATTTCTTCTTTTATTTTGTTTTTTTCTAACAGTAGCCTCTCTTCGAATATTTGGATTCTTTGATTTTTAAAAATATCGTCTATAAATTTAATAATATGATTTTTATGCTGTTTTTGTGTTTTCCATGATATATTTACTAATTGTATTTTATCAAGATTTTGTGTATTCGCAAGCACAACATTGCTTAAATCAGTTTTAATGAAACGAACATCTCCAAACTTCGCCCCATAAAATGTAGCAAATTTTTCAAAACTTATGTTCATAAAACTGGCTTTTCTAAGTTCTGTAAATTTAAAATTTACAAATCCACGAAATTTTATATTGCTCCATTCACATTCATTTAAGAACCTTGTATATTCAAAGTTCGCATATTCTTCAAACTCGCAGGAATCGAACCATAACTCATTAATCTCTGAAAGAAGGAATTGTGCAGTTTTAAATTTATCACTAAGAAACATTATTTGATTTGTTTTTGAACTCCTTAAAATAAAATTATTAAAACTACTTCCTCCTAAAGATTCTATTACATCTATTGTAGCTCCCTTACTAAAAAAATTTATTATTTTCGAATCTTCAAAAGATAAAAATCCTATTTTTGCATCAGAAAGATTAACATGCTTTATTCTTTTCTCTGAAAAAGATAGATGATGAATCTTAGCTTTATTAAAGTAAAGATCTATATTAATTTCATTTTTAGGAAATATTACCACTGGGAGATGGAATCCTATAGCCTCCAGAGGTTTATTATTCTCGATACAATTTTCTAAATACCTTTCGAATTCCCTTTCCACCTTATTTTCATTTCTCTCCCAAAAGTTTTTGTCGTGAAAAATACAATACCTGCTTCCAGCGACTTTTTCCCGTGAACATGTATATACATTGTTATCGTAATATGCTCTATATTCACATTTTCCCATGAAATAGAATTTTTTGCAATAGGGTATTATATTTTTTAGTGTCTTTACGGTTATACACTATGTTATCAGGTGCATGCACATTCCTCATAGCTTTGGGAATAAATTCAACAAAAATAAGATATTTTTCAATTTTTTTAAAAAATTTAGATTCCTAAAAGAATAAAGCAGTAAACAGTGAAAAACTGGATATTATGATGAAAAATTCATATATGCATTTCATTCTTATTTTGTCAATAAATTAATGATATATGGCCCAATTTTAATAAAAACATTTTATTAAATTTAATTTTACCATAAAACTTTTATTTGGTTTCTTCTTTAAAACTTTCCAAAAGAAAGAATAGGCACCTGCCTATTAAGAAACAGTTTTGTTTTAAAATGGTAAAATAGGGATAGAATATTGAGTGCTGGGGCTCGGGAGTTGAGCCGTCCCGATCCCCCTCAACCTAAGCCCGCCCGTAAGGGTGGGTGAAGGCTCCCAAGTGGTGGGGGAGTCGAGCGGCTCCCCCTCAGAAAAGCCAGTCCCTTCAATAAGAGGTTAAGAAATCGGCGGTAAAAATATAAGAGAACTATTTGTAGATGTTGTTTGTGAGGAAATTTGGAATAAAATATTAAGAAGGAGGTGGGTGTATAGATACAGACCTCCTCCTTTATATAATATACCGCCTATTATTTTATCTTCTCTTAAACAGGAGATCCTTTGAAATAGTGGTAAAAACAAAAAATTTTTACCTCAGAATTAGTAAACAGGGATAATAATCGATCAAAAAATAGAATAACAAAAAAATAAAACAATTAATAGGGGGTGATAAAAAAGATATAAGCTTTTTTATTGTTGTTTAAAAATTTTTGTAGTTATGAACCTTCACGACCGTGGGGATTCAACAATTTTTACATCTTACACGACCATTGATACTTTACATCATGGAATATTTAGAGAAGAGCAAATTAAGTTTCTTTATTTTAGTAACCAATTTTTACTAAAAGAAAGAAGGAAGAAATAACCTTGATTTTATGAGTGAAATGATGCATAATTTTAAATATTTTAATATTTTTTCGATTTAAAGATGTTTTTTAGCGCTTTACCGAAAAGTTTATATAATATGAGTCGTTAAGAATGAGGTATGTACGACTGCAGGACTGGTATTAATGGGCGTATAGCTACTATAATGACAATAAATATCATGATGATGTTGCTACCCGTAATAACCTTGGGAATTGTTATAAAAAAACCGCTCATTAACATTATGGTAGATATAGATGTTGATGTGGATATAGATGTAAAAATAAATTTAGAAAAATAGAAATGAGGGTAATATAGAAGCTTATAATCGTTGGATATATACTTTTTAACTCTAAATAAATAAAACAAATGTATGATCTTTTAAATAAAAATCAAACAATCTTAAATTTCACTCCGTTTCTTGTAAATTCTTTTACAATATAAAATCCGTTCTTCTCCTCAAGAAAGAACTCGTAGAAAACTTCAGTTCTCTGTAAATCTCTCCGCAAAATTAGCTGATTGTTTCTAATCCTTATTTCTCCTATAGTTATGATTCTGCGATCCATATTGACGATCTGATCTCTGGCTATGACCATATCCCTATCAATGTTTATCTCCAAGGGATTCTGCAGAAAGCACAGCACGTGCATATACTTTTCAATTTCCTCTGGTTGCACGGGGTAGAACTTGTATATTCTTCTCGTAAGGAAGCCACTTGGCACCTTCTGAAGCTCCTCTACAATTAAGTGAGGCATCTCATCCTTCACAACTCTTATTATCTTTGCTTCATCGTTCATATCGCTGAAAACATGATCTTTATAAACTATAAGGTTGTTTCTGATTTCTTCTTCCGCATGCTCTTTTCTCAAAAACCTCGCAACCAGACTCTTATTTTCCTCAGCTCTATAAACGAGATTGAGCTCCATGAAATCACCTCACAGCTGTGAAGGTCTGCAAGCGGATATCCTCTGCAATCTTGATCTCCCCTGCAGAATCCTTCTTACAACGCGGTCTGTTAGGATGCCCTTCGCATGCAGCTCCATCACCTTAAAGATAAAAGCCTTCAAATGCTCGCACAGCTCCGTGGGCTTGTGTATATCTCCATATTTATAATAGGCGGTTGATGCACAGTATCCCTGACAAATAGCACCTATAATGCATTCACTGCACTCCTTTATATTTCTCCAGAATCTGCTTCTCCACTCCTTAGCCTTTCTTCCCCTCTCGATATCTTTAAAGTCTTTGTCGAAAAGATTCCCCAAATTCCACTCCTGAACGTTTATCCTGTTGCACGGAAAGGTATCCCCAGTATATGTGATGCTTATGAACTCCCTCGCACCCATGCACGGCGAGCTCCAGCATCCCCACCTGTTTGGAGTGAGGATGTGCTTTATTACGTATTCAAACTCCCTCACGGAGAAGTATCTTCCTTTTGCCATTTCCCTAAGCACAGTTAGAGCTGTTTTGTGTGCAAAAATGGAATACTGCTCTGGAGTAGGTATATACTCCGGTCTGTTGAAGCAGAAGACTATTCCGGAGTTATTTAATCCGAGGTTCATCAAAAATCTGTAAACTTCGTCTATTCTGTGAGCATTGTATTTAGTCAGAACCGTTAGAGGTCCCACCTTTACTCCGTGCTTCTGCATTAGCCTAATTCCCTCAACAGTTCTGTCGAAGCTTCCTTTGCCGTTGGGAAAAACTCTAAGCTTATTGTGGATATCCTCTGTGCCGTCTATGCTAACACCGACGTGAACGTTGTATTTCCTTAAAACTCTTATTAACTTCATGCTCACTACCGTTGCGTTTGACTGCATGCCTATATGTGCAAACGGCAGAAAGTCGTTCCGCTCTATGTATCTGCATATAAATTCTACGGTTTCCGGATGAAGCATCGGCTCTCCGCCGTGAAAAATTAACCTAAACCTCATATCCCTCTTTTTCTCTAAATAATCGAAGATTTTGTCCAAGAAGAACTTTGCGAGCTCTTTGTCAATATGCTTCTTCTCCCTCTTTGCGTAGAACTCGTTGTAGCAGTATCTGCATCGCAGAGTGCAGTCGAAGGTTACATCAAACAAAAAGTAGTTGAACCCCGGCTTTTTATCTATGGTGTCTGGATTGTAGCTCTTGTCAAGCAGAACCTCCTTGTTGAAGCCCCTGCTAACTTTTCCAGTCCTCTGATTTATATACAGCTTTGCACCATCAAAATCCAGCTCGTATATGTTCTCTTCAAGCTCTCTAATCTGCATGTAAAATTATCAGTTTATAAGCTTAATTCCTCACAGCTGTGAAGATAGAAAATTATCAATTGATTGCCAACTTATTGACAATGACAATTAGTAGCATTGTCAACAAATTGGCAATTAATTGGCAATGCTACTTATTAGCATTGATAAGAAATTGACAATCTATTATCAAATTGTTTATTGTCATTGCCAACGAATTGCCAATCAATTGATAATTCCTCACAGCTGTGAAGGTGCAAATTTAAAAATACTCTTTAATATTTATGAGGGAAGAGTTTGAAATACCAGAGGAAATAGAAGATTGGGAAATGATGCTTGAGGATTGGGCTGATATTGCGGAAGATGAAAGTTTTGTGGAAGATAAAAGAGGAGCATCTGGGCTTTTCCGTTTGGCATCTGTTTTAGCAATGACAGGAATAGTGGCGGCTGTAGCCACGAGCTTCATGAACAATGCCGTAGATTTGGGCAAGCACGCAAAAGAAAAAGCTCTTGAGGTTGTGGAGAATGGTTATTCAGACTGGTCTAATGCGTGGAGCGATACTTACAGCGATTATTCGGACTATAGCGACTACTCTGATTGGACAGACTCATACAGCGACTGTGACTGGAGCGATATTTACATCGATTACACGGACTGGTCTAACTACGGTGACTGGTCTGATTCTGGCTGGTAATCTTCTTTTTCATTTTAAAAATAAATTTTATAAAAACCGTTTTAACAGCTCTTCATAGATCATTCTATACGCTTCGCAGAAGCAATCTCTTCTGAAAGGACTACCGTAGGCATTGTATGCGTTAGCCATGCATCCGCCGTTGCAGACGTTCACGAATCTGCAGTTAAAGCACTCGCCCATTCTCAAAACATAGGGTCTGGATTTAAACTCTTCGTATTTCAAATCATCGAACCAGTTCTCCAAGTAGCTCCCGACGAGAAACCTTTTATTTTCAAGCATCCTGTGGCATGCATATACGTTTCCTTCAACGTCAACGCCTACAGCTCCGGAGTAGCCTCTTGTCATGCAGTCCGTTCCTCTGCCGAGTCTGAGGTTCTCCACGAATCTGTGAATAGGATTCACCCTTATATTGTAGAGCTTTACCAAATCCACAATCCTGCACAGAGCTTCTCCATACTCATGAGGCTCTATAGTCAGCTTGCTTTTCCTTGCATTTTCCGTCGGAGAAACCGGACTTATTTGAATGTTTACATTTTCCTGAACCGCAAAAAAGAAAACATCTTCTATTTTATCAACCAGATGCCTGTTCAGAACCGTTATTACGCTTACCCTCTGAATCTTCTTCAGAAGTCTCAGCCCATGTAAAGCTCTCTCGAAAGTTCCATCTCCGCTGGGAAAAATCCTTACCTTATCGTGAGCTTCCTTTACCCCGTCTATGCTTACACCAACGCTTATTTTATATTTTCGGAAGAACTTTATCCATTCCTTGTTTATAAGAACGGCATTTGTCTGCATAGAATTGCTGATTTCAACGTTAAACTTCCTGCTTAGCTCCTTCTCTATCTCAATGATTTTCTTGTAATACTCAATGCCGGCTAAAAGAGGCTCTCCTTCATGGAAAATCACTCTAATTTTTCTGTCTTTTTCCCTAACTCTCTTTATAAAATTCGTCAGAATTCTTTTAAAGGTTTCGTGGGGCATTATCTCCATATCTCTGTCCTCGTAGTAGCAGTATCTGCATCTGAGGTTGCAGCCTTTAACCGTCTGTATCATAAGGCTTGCCATGAACATTTCGGAGCTTAAAAACTTAGTTCCTCACAGCTGTGAAGGTTAAGAATGTTCATGAAGAATTCTACCTTCACAGCTGTGAGGATTAAGATAAACATGTTAAAAAAATAACTTTTAGGTATGGGGCTGTATGCGGAAATATCATCATTGCTTAAAATTCCCGAGGAAGAGCTTAAAAGAGAAAGCCTCAAAACATATCTGCGTGTTAGGCTGAGGAAGTGTGAATCTGAAATTTTCAAAATAAGGAAGAAATACGGTGTTTCTTCTGCTGAGGAGTTTGAAGAAAAATTCAAAAGAGGAGAAATTGAGGAAAAGGAATCTTGGGAGGACTTCTTTAAACTTGATAATCTCGAAGCCGAAAGAGAAGCTTTGAAGAAAGCTTTGGAGATTCTTGAGGAATGATAGAAAAGCTTGCAGAGATTGCAGAGATAGAGTTCTCTGATATAGTTGAAGCTACAGAGATAGAAAAGGGAAAGCTGAGGATTTTTCTTAAAGATGGAAGCTTTATAGATGTATGGTTTTCAAAGAAAATACGAGGCAGATATGCATACCATTGGGAATGTATTGATGGAAGAATATACAGACACGATAATATTCCGCACAAAAAATGGAGAAACATAAAAACCTTTCCGAAGCACTTTCATAAGGGCTCTGAGGAAAATGTATGCGAAAGTTTGATAAGCGATGATCCAGAAAAAGCTATAAGAGAGTTCTTAGAATTTGTTAGAAAGCAATTAAAAGATAGTTTTGAAGAATAATTGTATCAAAAAACAAAAATAAAAACTAAATCATGTATCTGGTGGGAATGTTTTTAATAGGCATCTTCGGGAACTCCTTGCTCAGAATTTCCATGATAAGTCCCTTGAGCTTATCCACGTCGTTCTGATGTTTCGGAACACTATTTACTATCCACTCGAAATGCGTTTGAAAGATGTAGCTGTGCTCAGGCATGCATCTGTCCAGAATCTCTTTGACTTCCTGAAGCTCTCTTCTAATCTCTTCTTTGTTCTTCATCTCTGCAACATCGCTGAGAATAGCACATGCATAGAGAAGTGCACCAGCTCTTACGTTGCCGCTACACGCCATTACAAAATGTCGCTAAGAAAGCCCCGCTTTTCAAAGCGGGGATGAATTAGGGG
>JALTZZ010000149.1 GCA_027051165.1 archaeon
AAGAATATTTCTTAATGGTGATTAAAATTAACTGGGTCTTATTATCCTTTTTTAAAATTTTAATCTTAAATTTTAATTTTTAATCAAGGCTGCAGATTTTTTGCATGTTTTTTAACAATATGATTTAAGAAAAACACCTATCTAACGATACATATGAAAAAATCTAATATAATGTATGTGCTTAGCCGATGCCTTTTGTAGGGATGTTAACCTCTTGAATCTTAAGTGGATTTCGGTAGTTATAGAGCATTTTTTCTACAACTCGGCAGTGTGGATTTATTTTTCAAACACATAATACTTATTATTTTTCAAAGTTTTTACTTAATTTTTTATTTTTTGATAAATAAATAATGAAACCAGCAAAAAGAAGAATAATGCACAAGATTTGAGCAGCACTTAGAGATATAGCTCCATAGATTGGATTTTTATCTATAGGATAGAAAGGTTTTATATCTGCGTAGAGAGGGGAATCAAAGATTATATGTAAATAGACACCAAGCAAAGAGGATATTAATATTTTGTTGAACCTTTCGTTCTTGAAAATGCTCTTCATAAGAGCCGAGAGGAGAATTGCAACAAGCGATGAGCCCAAGAATGTATGAGAAAACCCGTGCAGAGGTTTATCAGCTTTAAAAATTATTATAAAGAAAGGCTCTAAGTCTAAGATTATGCTTGAGATAAGTATTGTAGGAAGATTTAAACCTAAAACAATACCAAAAAAGAGTGCTGGACCAAGATGAAAGGGTGTGAGCGGCATGCTTAAATCTTCTTAAGAAGCTCGTTTGCAACGATGTTTATTGCATCGTGAACCTGAGCCACCGCTGGCATGTAGCACGTATCAGCCTTTGCAAGGTCTTCTACACTTGCTCTCTTTTGTAAAGCTATTGCGATTGCATCTATCCTCTCCTTAACTCCTTCGTATCCAATTATCTGTGCACCAAGGACAAGCTTTGACTTCCTATCTGCAATAAGCTTTATCTTTATTTCTTTTGATCTTGGATAGTATCTTGCCTTTGTATATGTTGTAATTGTTTTTTCTACGGCATTAAACCCTTTTTTCAAAGCTTCTTCAAGAGTTAATCCTACTCTACCTATAATAGTGTTTCTGATCATTGTAACTGAGCTCTTCACAACACCTTCGTAGCTCGCATCCCCATTTACAGCATTTACCCCAGCAACCCTTCCTTGGCGGTTTGCAACGGTGCCGAGGGGAAAGTATATTTCCTCACCGGTTATAAGATTTTTCGTGGTTGCACAGTCGCCGCATGCATATATCCCCTTAATATTTGTCTCCATCCTCTCATTTACCCTTATAGCGTTTTTAACTCCAAGCTCGATTCCGCAATCCCTTGCAATTTCGCTGTTCGGCTCAACACCTATAGAAATGAGAACCATGTCCGCTTTTACTTCTTCACCGTTTACAATAATACCTTCTACGCTATCCTTTCCAAGGAATCTGCTTATCTTGGAGTTCAGCATAACTTTTATTCCATATTCTTCAAGTTCTTTCTTAACAATATCTGCGAAATCTCTGTCTATAAATCCCGGCAAAACCTGATCTGTAGCTTCTACAACGGTAACGTCCAAGCCCAAGCTTCTAAATGCATCTGCCATCTCTAAGCCTATAAATCCAGCCCCCACTACAGCTACCTTTGAGCAGTTTTCAATATACTCCTTTATTTTAATTCCGTCTCTGAGAGTTCTCAGTGTAAAAATACCTTTCAGCTCACTGTTTTTTATATTAAGCTTTTTAGCTCTCGCTCCAGTTGCTATTATAAGAGAATCGTATTCAAGAGAAAATTCTTTACCCTTTTCTAAATCTACTGCTTTAACAATTTTCTTATTTGGATCTATTTTTACAGCCTTTGTTTTCGTCAGAACTCTTATACCAGCTTCTTCAAACTTCTCCTTTCTTCTTGCAATAAGATTTTCAAAACTTTTAACTTTTCCAGAGATTACGTATGGAATCCCACATGCTGCATAGGAAATGTCTTCCTGATCGTTGATAAGCGTTATATCTGCATCTGGATTGGTTCTCTTAGCTTTTGCTGCGGCACTTGTTCCAGCAGCTACAGCACCTATTATGACGAGCTTCATTCTCCCAACTCCTTCATTGCAAGATTTTCTCTCCTTTCGAGAGTTTTGTCAATAAACTTTATTGCCGCAAGATAATGGAAAAATACTCCTATACCCCAGCCAAAGAGAGGATAAATAAACCAGTAGTAGTTTGGCGTTAATGTGTAGTTAATTCCTGCCATTATTATATTTGCCACTATATATGAGTATAGGTGCTTCTTAAAGATTTCTCTCTCCTCTCTCTTAACAACCTCTCTATAAACTCTTTTGTATTCTTCGAGCATATTTCTATATTGAACATCGACATTTATATATTTTATCTTCCCATTGCTTGCAAAACCCTCTACAAAGAGGATATGCAAAGGAAAGTGATTGAAAATGTTTTAACATGGAAAAAAGCAAACCATATAGTAATGCAAACGTTTCGCTGTATAGCAATCAACTTAAGGAGATTAACCAAGGAGCACAGAACAGCCTTAGTCTACATGTGCTATCACAGCGCTAAGCTTTGGAATCAAGCTCTTTTTTTGCTTAACAAAAAAGAAGCTAAGCTAAACTTCTATGACCTATACAACAGGCTTAGGAGCAGCGTTCACCTAAGGGCTCTGCAGTCGAGAGCCTCGCAAATAATCTTAGACGAGCTCGTCAGAGCTTACAAGAAGCACTTGGAATATCAGAGTATTGCAAAGCCTAAGCCAAGGAGAAAGCATAGAACAGTAATCTTTGACAAAACAGGATTTAAAGTCTGCGGGAGCAGAATAAGGGTCAGCTTGAGCAGGAGCTTGAGAAAGCATTTAAAAGAGAAGCACGGCATAGACCTTAGGTATCTCTGGCTCGAAACAAGTTTGCCTCTAAACGAGAAAGCTATCAAAAACGTTCAGATTGTTCCTAAAGGAGATGAGTTCGAGCTGCATTTGATCTATGAAGCTGAGATAAATCCTATAGACTTTAACGGAAGTAAGGTAATGACAATTGATCCCGGCTCTTCAAACTTCTTTGCTATAGTTGTAGAAGGGGTTGAAACTCCTTATATTATAGACGGCAAGGGATTAAAGAGTCTGCTTAGAAAATACCTCAAGAAGATTGCGAAGCTTCAGAGCTTAAAAGACAACCTAAAGAACAAAGGTTTACCGTTTCACAATGTTGAGAAGAAAATAAAAAAGCTCTGGGTTAAGATTCACAGACTGCTTAGAAACTTCGCTCACACAGTTTCAAACCTCGTTTTAGAGCTTGCTTTAAGGCACAACGTCAAGGAGATAAGAGTTGGAGATGGCTTCCAAAATAAAAACAGGGAATCCAACCTCAATTCAATAGCAGAGCAGATGTGGCACCTATTGCCTCATGGCAAGGCTTTCGAGTATCTTAAATACAAGGCAGAAGAGCTTGGCATATTCGTAGATACAATTAGCGAAGATTACAGCTCTGGGGTGGACAGCCTGCTTAATAAGGCTGTTGCTGAAGAAAGCTGCATCCCAGAGCTTAGAGTTAAAAGAGGTTTGTTTAAATCCGTCTTGGGTTTTATAAATGCAGATGTTAACGCTTGCAGAAGTTTGTTGAAGAAGCTCGGCATCTTCGATAAGATAAGCGGTCTTGCTAAGCCCATAAGGCTTAGGATATTCCACAAGTTTAAAGGTAGCTCCGCCTACGAGATGGGTAGGAGTAGAGGGCGCGTTTACCAAGCTGTGGGGATAAGGCTCTTGGCAAGGGCAAACTCCTCACGAAGCCCTTATAAAGGAGTAGTCCACTAAATCTATAAACATTTAATGTAATGAGGTGGCAGTCATGATATTCGTGGAGAGCATAAAAAAGACGCCTATAGAGGAACAGAAAATAGAAATTGTTGAAAGAAAGGGGATTGGACATCCAGACAGCATTGCAGATGGAATTGCGGAAAGCATAAGCAGAGCTTTATGTAAGGAGTATATTAAGAGGTATGGTGTAATACTTCATCACAACACCGATCAGGTTGAGGTTGTGGGTGGAAGGGCAAAAGTTTATTTTGGTGGTGGTGAAGTTATAAATCCAATATATATTCTTCTCTCAGGAAGAGCTACGACTTTTGTTGGAGATGAAATTATACCCGTAGGAAAAATTGCAATAAAGGCTGCTAAGGAATACCTCAAGGTTATAAGGAATTTAGACGTGGAAAGCGACGTTATTATAGATTCAAGAATTGGGCAGGGGTCGAGCGATCTTGTTGATGTTTTTAAGAGGAAAAAAGACATACCTCTTGCAAATGACACAAGTTTTGGCGTGGGATATGCTCCTCTAAGCGAGACTGAAAAACTCGTTTTGGAAACAGAAAAACTTCTCAACTCTGATAAATTTAAGAAGAAATATAGAGAAACTGGGGAGGATATAAAAGTAATGGCTGTAAGAGAGGAAAATAAGATAAATCTAACGGTAGCTTGTGCAATGATAAGCAGATATATCCCGGATATAGATCACTACATAAGCGTTAAGGAGGATATAATGGACGAAATAAAAGACCTTATATGTAGAATTACGGAAAAAGAAGTTAATCTTTCAATGAACACTGCTGATGACTATGAAAGGAAGGTTGTGTATATAACGGTTACTGGAACGAGTGCAGAGATGGGAGACGACGGTAGTGTTGGAAGGGGAAACAGGGTAAACGGACTTATAACGCCAAACAGGCAGATGAGCTTGGAAGCAGCAGCTGGCAAGAATCCTGTAAGCCACATAGGTAAGCTATACAACACTCTTGCATTTAGAATTGCAAACAAAATTGCTGAGATAGATGATGTAAGAGAAGTTTATGTTAAAATGCTCAGTCAAATCGGTAAACCTATAAATAAGCCTAAAGTTGTAAGTATTCAGCTCATAACAGATAAATTAACAAGAAACATTGAGGAAGAGTGCAAAGCGATAGTTGAAGAGCACCTTGAGAATATTAAAAAGCTTACCGAGGAGTTTGTTGAAGGAAAGATTAGTGTTTTTTAGCTTTTTTAAAATGATGTAGAAAGTTCAAGATTTGATAAATAAATGTATTTTATAAAGAAGATATGTAGAACATAAGAGTCTCAAAAAATAAGGTAAGCAGAATCCCTATAAACGTTGCAAAGGAAAACCTTGTAAGCATTTCCAACTTTTTTCTAAGCTTCCTATCTCGTTTCCTAATCCCTCAATCTTTAGGTCAACGTATTCCTTAATTCTCTTTTCAAGCTCCTTCAAGTCGTCTTTAGTAGCTACTTCCTTTAAAACAGCCTCCACTGTCCTCGATCTTAAAGCTATCTCGCTTGCTAAAATATCTGCAATTCTCTTTCTCCCCTCCTCGTCTCTTTCAAGGAGATCTCGAGCTGTTTTCAACTACTTTAATTTTCGTTTATTATCCATAATTATCGCTGGAACGCTTTAACTGCATGAAATTTTTCCTCGAAACTTTTAATCTTCTGTTTAACATGCTCTTTTTACAACAAAAATTTAACCAAGATTTAAGATGTTGACTTTAACTTCTTAGCCATGGTTGATGCTCAAAAGTTCATTGAGGAGGCTATAGAGGAGATAAGGAGAACTGTTAAAGGTAAGGCAATAATAGCTTTATCTGGAGGTGTGGATAGCTCAGTAGCTGCTGTTCTCGTTCACAAAGCTATAGGCAAGAATCTTGTTGCTGTATTTGTTGACCATGGATTTATGAGGAAAAATGAGCCAAAGCAAATAGAGGAAATCTTTAGGAATAAGCTTGGAATGAACTTGAGAATGATAGATGCAAGCGACAGATTTTTCGATGCTATTAGGGGAGTTACGGATCCGGAGAAAAAGAGAAAAATTATAGGGGAGCTTTTTATAAGAATTTTTGAGGAAGTTGCTAAGGAAGAGAAGGCGGAATATCTTGTTCAGGGAACTATTGCACCAGACTGGATAGAGAGCCACGGCGGAATAAAAAGTCATCACAATGTAGCTGGCTTACCGAGCGGAATGAAACTTAAGCTTGTTGAACCGCTTAGGGACTTATATAAAGATGAAGTTAGAGAGGTTGCAAGAGCCTTAGGATTACCGAAAGAAATTAGTGAGCGCATGCCGTTCCCCGGGCCGGGATTAGCTGTAAGAGTTTTGGGCGAGGTAACGAGAGAAAAGATAGAAATTGTCAGAGAAGCAAACGCTATAGTTGAGGAAGAGGTTGAAAAAGCTGGAATAAAGCCATGGCAAGCCTTTGCGGTTCTTATGAACGATAAAACAGTAGGAGTTAAAGGAGATATAAGAGACTACGGCTATACGATTGCCGTTAGAATTGTTGAAAGCGTTGATGCAATGACAGCAACTGCGATGGAGGTTGATTGGAAGCTTCTTAAGACAATTATGAAGAGAATAACAAGGGAAGTCCCGAATGTTACGAGAGTTTTGTATGATATTACGGATAAACCTCCAGCAACGATTGAGTTTGAGTGAACATTTACGGGGGGTAGGGGGGCCTAGGGGGCATGGGTATAAAAAGTAGCTGTTGAGCGCCCCCTAGGATATTATATTATGCATACTACCCCTATATAAAATTTTCGTCTAATATTATTAGAGAATGAGACAATGAAAAATCGCGATATTGGTGGTATATCCTATTTTTTATAAGCAGTTCGTTAACTATTAAAAATTAAATGAAAAATAATGTGCAAATGCATCCACAATCACAAAAATTGGCTGTAAAAATCCCCTTATATAGTTCTAATCAAAAATATATTAAAAGGTTATTTGATTTATTAAAGCTATGGAACCCATTCCAAGGCTTGTAGCCTTAGAGCTTACTGGCAGATGTAATTTGAGTTGTGTTCATTGCAGAGCAAGTGCCGCGGACATTCTCGACCCAAATGAGCTGAAAACCGAGGAAGTATTTAGATTGATAGATGATATATCGTCATTCTCCAAACCAATCTTAATTTTAAGTGGCGGAGAGCCGTTAGTTAGAGAGGACGTCTTCGATATAGCAAGATATGCGAGAAAAAAAGGTTTAAGGGTAG
Source organism: archaeon (assembly GCA_027051165.1). GTDB lineage: Archaea > Hydrothermarchaeota > Hydrothermarchaeia > JALTZZ01 > JALTZZ01 > JALTZZ01. Next base: position 7,047 of record JALTZZ010000149.1, read on the forward strand.
TTTTAGCTACAAACGCAACGCTGATTAACAAAGAAATTGCAAGAAAAATAAAAGAATCTGGAATAGGAAGAGTCAGCATAAGTATAGATGGTGCAACTGAGGAATCTCACGACAGCTTTAGAGGATATAAAGGAGCCTTTAAAAGATCTCTGCGTGGAATAGAGGAGCTTAAGAAAGCTGGAATAGAGTTTCAGATAAATACAACGATCACAAAGAGGAACGTGCATGAGCTCGAAAAAATATACCAGCTTGCAGTAAAGCTTGGTGCAAAGGCTTTTCATGTTTTTCTCCTTGTTTCCACCGGAAGGGGTGAGGATCTAAAAGGAGAGGAGCTTTCAAAGGAAGAATATGAGGAAGTTCTAAACTGGATGTTCGAAAAGATGAGAAAGGAAAACTCTCCCTTCATGAAAGCTACTTGTGCACCCCACTTCTTTAGGGTGGTATACCAGAGAGCAAAAAGAGAGGGGCTTAAGGTAAGCGACATTTTGAAGAGCGAACATGCCTTTAGCAGGCACACAAGAGGGTGCCTTGCTGGCATAGGCTTCGCTTTTATATCGAGATATGGCGAGGTCAATCCCTGCGGATATCTGCCAATAAAAGTTGGAAATATTAGGGAGAAGAGCTTTAAGGATATATGGTTCAATTCGGAGATTTTTAAGAAGCTCAGAGACCTCAGCAACCTCAAAGGTAAGTGTGGTATATGTGAATTCAAAAGGGTATGCGGAGGGTGCAGAGCAAGGGCGTATGCACTGAAGGGAGATTACTTAGAGGAGGAGCCCTACTGTATATATATGCCACAAGGAATGAATAGAAAGCTTTAAATACTCCAGAATTAATAAAGTTTATCGTATAGGTATGTGAGGTGAACTATATGGCTGATATAGCTGTTGCTGCAGCAGATAGAATTATAAGAAAGGCAACTGGTCTCAGAGTTAGTGAGAAAGCTGCAAAGTATATGGTAGAAGTTTTAGAGGAAATAGGAGCTAAAATTGCCGAAGAAGCTGGAAACCTCGCTAAGCATGCAAAAAGAAAAACAGTTAAACTTGAAGATATCAAGTTAGCTCTTAAAAATCTCGGATACAGATAATTTTTTATTTTTTTGATTATTTATTTTTTTAGGAGGTTTAAAATGCTTGTTGAGCTAATAGTTTTCTTCATTGGGCTATTTATACTTATGAAGGGTGCAGATACACTTATAGAAAGCTCTGCAAAGCTTGCAAAAGTTCTTGGCATAAGTTCATCAATAGTAGGCTTGACGATAGTTGCATACGGAACCTCTTTGCCAGAGTTTGCGGTTTCTGTAGTGGCTACGATAGAGGAGAGCAGAGGTATTGTTCTTGGAAACGTGGTTGGCTCTAACATCGTTAACATAGGTCTTATAATAGGTGCAAGTGCCTTTGTTAGATCGCTAAGCGTTGAGTGGAAAATTTTTAAAAACAGCACAATTTTTATGATTTTGTTCTCATTTTTAACGCTTATAGTTGCAAAAAACAATATATCAAGGGCTGAAGGCTTCATTATGCTTCTAATTTTTTTCTTATTCCTTTATTATTACTATAAAACGGCTTTCATTGAATCATATAACAGTAAAAAAGGTGAAGAAAAGAAGTCAAAGCTTGTTTTGGGCATTATTCTTGGAATAATCGGTGTTGGCTTGGGGAGCAAGCTTCTTGTTGATTCAGCAGTAAAGATAGCTTTAAATTTGGGAATAAGCGAGGAAGTTATTGGTGCGAGCTTGGTAGCCTTTGGAACTTCATTGCCAGAAATCGTTACAAGCGTTGTGGCTGCATATAAGGGATTTTCCGGAATATCTCTTGGCAACATCGTTGGATCGAATATATTCAACATAGGATTGGTTCTCGGTAGCTGTGCCTTTATCAAGCCTCTCGTAGTTAGGGAAGAATTTATCTTTGACATATATTATATGATAGGAGTAACCCTTGTTCTCGTATTTTTTATGCTAAGCGGAAATATTGGAAGAATTAAAGGTTTTTCCCTCCTTTTGCTATACTTTGGATACATATATTATCTTTTTTCATGAAAAATGGAGAGGAAGTTGGTAAACTCTTATATGCGAAACATTTTTAATCCATCCTTACAAATATCTCTTTATGTTCTTGCACAATGAAAAAGATGTTGAATGGATCGATAGAGGGGTTTACAAAAAAAAGGTTATTGTAAAGCCCGATGACGTGGATGCAGATATAATGGTTCAGGTAGTTTCAATTAAACCTAAGAGTGAGGTAAAAGGTCACTACCACAAGAGACACACAGAAATCTTCTATATATTAAATGGAAAGGGCAAAATAATAATTAATGATGAAGAAAAGCTCTGCGAGCGGGGAGATGTGTTTATATGCAAACCAAACGACATTCACAGTGCTGTAAATGAAAGTGAGGAGGAATTTAAAATCCTCGTAATAAAGATAAATTATGTGGAGGATGATATATTCTGGCTGTGAACCGCCTTGCTTTAAAATTTTAAGCTTGAATTTTTCTTTTTAACTTTTTAACATTAAAAATTTATTTAATAAAAACTGAATTAAGATAATAGAGTTGCAAACAGATAAAGATATTAACTCCCTTGCTGAGTCATGACTCAGCAAGGGGTTATAAGTTTTATAAGTCTAGTAGTGAGACCTTGGTGTGTGCTGTTTATAATTTATAAGTTGTGCTTCCACTAAACAGAATCTATTAAAGTACAGGTAATCTTTATATGCAGCATAATACTTCTCCGAGATTTCTTCTATATGTTTGATGTAATGTTCTATGAGGATCGCCCTCAATCTTCCTTGCAACATGTCAATTTCATGTCCCTGTAAAGTTCTGCTGCAAATTGCGGCATGAACTTTTCTGAATACCGCTAATTTTATCTTTACTCGCTTTCTTATCTGATCTCTTATAGATTTTCCATACTCATAGTCATTTTGCTCAATTTTCTTTACAAGTGCTATTGATAAAATTGTAACATAGGCGCGTTTTGATTTTTTATTCGCTTTAGCTCAACAATCACACAGTTTTTATGATATATTTTTGCTCTGTTGCAAGTTTTATATATGCACTAATTAGCGAAAGAATAACATGAAGACGAAGAGGTCTTAAAATTATAAGATATTCGTAAAAGTGTTGCCTGAGCATAAGAACAGGAGGTTCTATGAAGAGCTTTTTAAAGAGGAAAGCAACGTTTTAGCATACGATTCTACCGGAATTAGGGGATTATAACAGGAGTTCCTACTACGAAGCGGGATTGGAAAAAAGAAAAACTTTGGCATGTTCATATCATGATACAAGCAACATTTTAGTGATCTCTCAGAGAATCAGTATAAGCACAAGCTCAGATTTATTAGCTGATATGAAAAACGAAAAAACGCACAGTCGCAGATTCCTGCTTCGATTGCTTGGCAACTGGAGCTTCGCAGTTTTAAAACCCAAAAAACGCCAGCTGCTCTATCTTAAACCCCTCCTCGCCAATGTGAAAAAAGATGGCTCTGCAAAACTTATAGGCGATAGAGTTAAATCCCGCTTACGTAAGTTTTGCTAATCACCGCTTGCTGCAACGTCTATCCTGTTACTTTTTTATCCTTGTTATCTAAACTTGCAATTGAGCAAAAACAAAATATACTTCCCTTGGAAGGTGTCATTTATTTCAATGATATAACCCCCTTGCGGGATGAGTGATGCAAGGAGGTTAGTTTTTCTATAAAAACAAATTTTCCAAGAGAAAACAAGTTTTCTTATAAAAGGACATTTGCATTAGAAACAAGGCAAAATTTTCCAGACGAAACGCAGAAAGATTTATATAGAAGAAGGGGTATTAACCCCTTCCCCGGTGATAGGCATGAAACAGCCATTAATTCCATATTTAGGACATTCAACATGGAGGAATTTCAAACAAATCTTTTTGACAGCAGGACTGTTAAGAAAGAGCTGGCTAAAGCTTGGATAAAACCTGTTAAGAGAGCGGCATTGATGCTTAGAATAACGATAACAGCCATATTTTTCGAAAAAGATATAACGAAATAGAGGAGCTTAAAAGGAATGAAGAGCTTAGAGGAGTCGTTAGAGCTGCAGAGATTCCATCTGCAGACGAAATATACAGCTTCCTCAGCAGATTCAGCGAGGATCAGTTCATAAAGCTTTTATCAGTTATAAACAGGTTTATTAAGAGGAGCTCGGTAAAGCTCCTCGATACTACCGATTTAAATCTGTTCAGAGAGCAAAAAATATAAATGGGGCTACGCTTTAGGCAAGGGGTTCTATAAGGACTATAAATTAGCTTTAGTCGTGGAATATTCTCCTTTAAAGCCCATAGGGATTTATCTATACGAAGGCTCACTGAACGACTCAAAGCTCTTCCTTAAAATCACTGAAAACCTTAAGAGAAGGAGAATTCTGAGAAAAGGTGGTAAAATAGATATAGATTTCTGTGCTCAGAAGAACTACTGGAAAAGCATTATGCATCATAACGTCTTGCCTTTCCTAAGAGAAATCTTAACGTTAAAAGGATTAAGGTGTGATTTACTTACCCCTTTAAAGCCCTTAAGGATAAAGAGACTTTATGATAGACTCTTTACCTCTTTCAAGAGCTTCTTGAGCTCTTGGAAGGAATTTAAGGCTGTCAGAAGCGTTGTCGAAGATTTATTCAAGGTTCTCAAAAATTCTCTCTCCTTAAAAAATCTGCACAGATATTCTAATCGCTCTGTTGCAAAGTTCATAGCTATGCTAAGCTTTTATTAGGCATATCTATGGGATTTAATAAAAAGGAAAAGCTCCAAGCCCTTGCTGTGTCTTGACTCTGCAAGAGGGTTATTATAGGTAATAAGGTTAAATCCTACTCATGTAAGTTCTGCTAATCGCCGCTTGCTAATTGCTGCTTTGTAACATCTATTGTTCCTTTTTTATACACCGTTTCTGTTACTTTTTTAATCCTTGTTATCTAAATTTGCAACTGAGCAAAAAATTTCTATGAATGCTTATGAAGTCTGTTACTATTTCGAAAGGCTCCGTGCTCACAATCATCTTTATCATTGGAGAACCTCCCTAATGGCGAGCAGATCGAGTCTTGACTGCGGCTTTAAAATTCTCTCTATAGGATCCGCAAAAAGCATGTTTTCTTTTATGCAGAAAAGCATGCTTTCTTCAAGCTTTTTATATTCAATAATCTCTTTCTCGGCGATTTCTTTTAAAACATCAACGACACCTTTATCTTCTGCCCTGTATATTGCATCCATAATTTGAGATACACGCATCTTCTTCATTCTCTCACAAAACTCCTCAAGTCTGTGCCTGTTCTTAATCGCTTCAACAAGATAAACCGGCTTTCCTCCAAAGTATTCAAGCGTTAGCCTAATTTCCTTATCACTGAAGCCGCTTTCCCTTAAAAACTCTTCAGCAGTCTCCAAGCTAAAATCATCAACAAGCAAATGTCTTGCCCTTCCGTGAAGCATAGCTGAGCTGTAAATTTTCTATGAACAAGGAATCGCTTGTAACTGCAAATACATGAGCTAAGTGTAGCTCCTTTGTTAAGTGAACGAAGAAGTTGAAGAGCTTGTATATTAAAAAGTCGTCTATCTTAACGTCTTTTATAACCTGAAGCTCATCGAAAATAATAACTGGTGTTCTTCCCCTTCTTCTAACCTCTTTTAAGAAGTTCTCAACGTATTTAAAGGCATCAGCTGTTTCGTGCTTCTCGAAGAATGAGAGGAAAACAGCCTTAGCAACTGGAATTGCTGAGTGAACACCTTCTAAGCTCTCCAAAATTTCTCTTACTCTCCTCTTAAGCTCTCTCTCGCTTTTATAGGTTTCAAAGAATATCCTTAAGAACTCGTCGTATTTTGCTACGGTATATCCCCTTAGGTTTATGTAAAAAGGGATGAATCCTTCCTTAGAGATATCCTCAGCTATTTTTTGCATTAGCTCCGTTTTTCCAGAATTTATGGGTCCGTAAACGAAAGTAATAAGATTTGGCTCAGTGCTGACGATCCTCTTTATTTCCTCTATTTTTTTTCTCTGTTGAAGAACATCATAACACCTCTTTAAGCTTTTTTGAGGAAATTAGTTCTATTATTTTTTGTTATTTCCCTAACCTCTTAAATTTTTATTCAAGCTTTTTTGCTTTTTTCAGTTATCCCAGAATTTTCTCGTTCTTATATAATCTCTTTCAGCCTTTAATATGTTTTTATATAGATCCTCATTGTTGAGGGAGTTCATTAAAACCCTTTTTGCAGTCTTAGCACCAATTCCATGTGCAGCCATTACCAAGGCAGCTTTTCTTCCATAGGACATGAATAGATTTGCAGTAATCATAAGCTCATCTAAAATTTTTTTCTCATCTTTATTAAGCCTCTTACCCCTTCTATACTTCTTTAAAATTTCAAGAGCTTCTCTTCCATTTTTTAATATTGCAAGCATTCTTGAGCCGCATTTTTCACATTTAAGATTTTCGTCAACGTTTTTTACTTTAAGGCTTATCTTCCAGTCGGCACAGTATGTGCATGCAAAGCTTAACCTTCTTCTGTTTAATCTGTTTTTAAGAGCCTCCAAAACGGCATCCTCTACATCGTAGGCTATTTCGTATGCATCACTCAAACTAAGCTCAGCAAGTTTGCTCAGCCTATTTACTCTTACAAATCTTACTTTTATCTCTCCATTCTTTATTTTTTCAAGGATTTTTTTTGTTCTTTCTACATCCAAGTTATCTATAAAAATTTCTCTTAAAGTTTCCTCAAATAAAACTGTATCTTCATAGAAGCTTATAAGCTTTTTTACATTGATGCTCTCGTAGTCCTTACTTACAACCCCAAACCTTTTTGCAACATGTAGAAACTTCCATTTAAAAAGCGAAGATTTTACAAGATTCCTTTTAAGAACACTTTCAAGGATATCTGGTTCAAAAACAATATCTTTTAATGCACGGTTGAGCTTAAAGATGATTCTATATGGTGTAGATAAGAAGATGTTTGATCCTAAGATTTCAGCTAAATATCTTGCCAGAGTCTCGTTCACCTTTGTTCCGAAGAACGTGTGGAAAACTGCAATATCCCTATATATTTCAACAACTATCTCATCGTCTTTTGGTATAATATCCCTATTAATTTTTATTTTTAGAATATTCTCTATCTTTTTGAGATATTTTTTGTTGTTTATCTTTTTTAGAACGTCTCTTGCAACCTCATAAGTAACGGGAATCTCTTCTCCAACCCAAGACGGAACAGCTCCAACTATTTCGTTACTTGGCTCTACAACGACTTCTCTTGCATTAACGCTTACAATTTTCCATATGTTTCCCTTAAATATTATTAGCCTTCCTTCCTCAGCGAACCTTGCCACAAAGCTTTCGTCGAGCATTCCTATATTTTCGTTGCTTGCAATGTTTCTGACAAAAAACTTCTTTTCATCTGGTATTGTTGATATGTTTTCAAAATAGTATTTATGAGATTTCCACACCTTTATGTTTATACCGTCATAGTAAATGAATCTCAGTCTGTTTAAAAACTCCAAAACTTCCTCAAATTTTTCCATGCTCAGATTTCTGTATGAATATGCACGTGTTACTATATTGTAGGCTCTTTCCTTTGATATAACCCTGTTTTCTATCGCTAAGCCTACCACCGCATGGGCTAAAACATCGAGTGCATTTTCGTGAAACGCTATATCCTCGATTTTCTCCTTATATGCCCTCTTAACTATGACCTCGCTTTCAACAACATCGTCAAATTCGCTTGCAACAATAACACCTTTTGCCTTCTTCCAAGCTCTGTGCCCGCTTCTCCCAATTCTTTGTATAAGCCTCGTAACCTGTCTTGGGGAGTTATATTGAACAACGAGATCTACGCTACCTATATCTATTCCAAGCTCTAAGCTTGATGTGCATACGAGAGCTCTTATCTTTCCTTTTTTAAAGTTCTTCTCGGCATTTATTCTTGCCTCCTGCGATAAAGAGCTGTGATGAACTTCAACATCGTCTCTTATAATTTTCAGCCTTGAAGAGAGAACTTCAGCAATTTCTCTTGTATTGACAAAAATTAAGCAAGAATCACTTTTATCAATAAGATCAGATATAATTTTTACCTTAGCTGCAACATCATTTCCGGTTCCCAAGATTTCTGCGAGCTCCGATATTTTTTCATTTTTTTCGTTTTTTGGAACAATAACTTTAACATCTATTTCCTTTTTTACTGGTATTTTAACAGCTTTTTTTAGTTTAAGAAATTTAACAAGCTTTTTATTGGCTGTTGCACTTATTCCAATTCTCCTAAATTCAGCAATTTCAGCAAGCCTTTCTAAGGCTAATGCAAGCTGTGTTCCTCTTTTGCTGTCAGCAATCTCGTGAATTTCATCAACGACAACAAATTTTACATTTTTTAAGTGTTCTCTCAATCTTTTGCCAACAAGAATTGCCTGCATTGTTTCCGGAGTAGTTATTAAAATTTGGGGAGGATTTTTTGTTTGTTTTCTTCTTAAACTCTTTGATGTGTCTCCGTGTCTAATCTGTATATCTATATCAAGCTCCTTACTCCAAAAAATAAGTCTGTCAAGAAGATCCCTATTTAAGGCTCTAAGCGGTGTTATGTATAAAACCGATATCGGTTTAGGGTTATTTTTAATTATAAAATCAAATATTGGCAATAAAGCGGCTTCTGTCTTTCCATATCCAGTAGGAGCTATTATTAATATTTCGTTCCCCTTAATTATCTCTGGTATTGCAATTTCTTGGATTTTTGTTGGCTTTTCAAATTTAAGCTTCTTTAATCCTTTTTGAATTTTTTCATGAAGAAGGTTGAACATTAAGAAAAGGTTATAATTTCACATCCGCATTTCATTTTGTTTCTCCATAATAATTGACAGTATTGCTGGATAGAAGATCAGGGCAACAACCGCACAGTAAAATATACCTATTGCCATGCTTGCCCCCATGTTTTTCAGCCCTACGAGACTTGCGAAAGTTAAAGAAGAAAATCCAGCTATTGTAGTAGTCGCTGAAGAAAGTATTGATCTATAAGATTTTTCTAACGCCATTTTTACACTTTTTTCCTCAAAGAATCTGTATGTTATCAATATAGCATAATCAATTCCTATGCCGAGTATTGTTGAAGCTAAGCCTACGGTCTCTGGTCTTATCGGAATTCTCAGCATTCCTATAGTTGCGAATGTGAAGTATAGAGCTATTGCGAGAGGTAGCATGAGCAGGAAGATTGTTTTTAGCGATCTAAAGTTTATTATAAGAAATGTGAAGACGAAAATTATGGCTAATATTGTTACTCTGCTGAAGTCCTTCATCATGAGCTTAAATGTTTCATAGCTAACCGCAAGCGGTCCAGCGAAATATATGTTTATATAGCTGGCTTTTTCCACATATATCCTTTCAAGGTTTGATATTAGCTCCCTTATTTTCTTGCCCTCGCTTCCAACGTCCGTATCTATCACTATAAATGTGTATCTTTTATCGTCGCTTATAAAGCCGCTCTTATAGAGAGCATCTTCATCTCTTGGATCTATATTCATGAACTTTATGTAATCTGAAATGCTGAAAACCCTTATTACGTGCTCTTCGCTCATAAAAGCTTGCTCAAGTATTTCTATTTCTTTTATTGCTCTGTAATCTATTTTATCAGCCTCAACTAAGCATATAAGAACATCTCCACCTCCAAAATAGTCCCTAATTTCCCACATTTTCTTCACAACATCACTCTTCGGCAGGGTTTTCTCTGGGCTGCTCTCCATCTTTATACCTTTAAATCCGTGTGAAAACAGAGCTAAGAGAATTATCAGTATTAAAATAAGTGCTTTTTTGTGCTCTACAATGCTAACTGGAAATACGAAGAAATGCTTAATTTCACGCTTTTCTTTGGGCAGAGCTAAATACAGAGAAGGAAGAAGAAAAATGGCTGCTATCATCGAGTAGAATATTCCTATAACTCCGAGAGTTCCGAAATCCCTTAGCCCCGGCATGCTTGCAAATACAAGCGATGCAAAGCCAAGCATCGTTGTTATGCTGGTTGTTATTATCGCTCTACTAACCATAGGTAAGCCTTCGTCAAAGTTCTCTCTAATTCTGTGGATTACATGTATGGAGTAGTCTATACCCAAGCCAAGAAGCATAGGAGCTATTCCTACAGCCATTATAGATACCGGAATTCCGAGGAGATTCATAGTTCCAGCAGTCCAAATTATTGCGAGAGTAACAGATATAAGCGGTAATACACCTTCTCTAAGCGAATTTAATGTCAAAATAAGGGCAATTATTATTAGTATATATGCTATGAGTATAACACGTTTACCATCTTCTATTAGGAGATCCAAAAGTTCTTTTCTTATCATTATAGTTCCAGTTAGGTCTACCTCTAAACCGCTCGGCTTTGGAATGCTGTTAATATCTTCTTCTATCCTCTCAACAAGGTCTTTTATCTTCTTTTCATCGGCTCCAACGTTCGTCTGCACCCTTATGTATGTTCTTGAGAAGCTTGAATCTACGGCGTTTGGGTTTGTAAATATGTTCTCAACGTTGCCCACCTCCGGCTCCTCTGCTATTTTCTTACTCAGCCTTGCTATATATGCGAGAACCTCCTTTTCTCTGATATCCTTCACGCAACCTTCGCAGTTCTCTACCTTCAGTGTTATTACCAGAAAATCGCTTCCGCCGAATTTATCTCTTATAATATTGTTCACCTTAAGAACTTCTAAGTCCTGTGGAATCATCTTTTCCATATTAGCTTGTATTTCGATATTTTTTGCAGAATTAATCATAAAAACAGTAAAAACTAAAAAAATAAAAACTAAGGTTTTGTGGAACCTTCTGTGGAACTTTGAAAGATTTTTGAGCATCATTTTCTTCTTTTTACCACAAATAATATTACTATTATAGCTATCGCTGCTAAAGCTACTCCATATATAGCTTTGCTTGATTGCTCTTCTTTTGCAGAGACGACGTTTATTACTGCTTGGAGTTCTTGCGTATATACATTTGTATCCCCAGCCTCTCTATCACCAACGCATCTGACGTTTATCTTCAGCCTATACTCTTTTTCTGGTGCATCTCTATCCACGCTGAACTCTACAACGCCGCTTCCTATTTCGCCGGGGTTTAGGGTTCCTATGTAGTCGCTGTTCTTTTCGTAGTCAAACGGCTGTGTTGGCTCCCTTATAACTCTTATATCAACATTTTCTGCCTGTTCATAACCGACATTCTTTATTTTTATCAAAAGCTTAACACTTTCTCCAGTTTTTACAGTCTTAGGATGAACTTCGACAATCTCAAATATCGGCTTGGGCTCAACAACGATCTTTACGTGCTTAACAACGCTGAACCAGTTTCCTCTGCTGTCTCTAAAGGTTATGTTCAGAGGTATAGTATATACCATAGGTTTAGCCCTTTCATCAACATCTATATAAAATACAGCCTTTTTTTCATCTCCTTTTCTTAGAGTTCCTATATAGCTCTGGTCTGCATTTGAGAAAGATTGCTTAAAGGGCTCCTCAAGCTCGGCAGAAACCTCTACGTTCTCAAGCTCTATATCCCCGGTGTTCACAATTCCAACTGTTATTTTTACATTATCCTCTCCAGCCTTTATCTCCCTTGGGGAAGTTTCCACGCCAGCAATGCCGATGTCAACGCTTCCTTTGACGAATATCCCCATATACAGAATCTGCGAGAGATCATGCATGTTCTTGTCCTTCCACTTGAGCAATAGAGGAACGCTGTAAACACCTTCCTGCACATCTTTCACATATACCGTGTAGTTTAAGACAATTTCTTCGTTCTGGAGAACTGCACCGAAGTATAAGCCGCTTTCCTCGGCTTCTTTAGCTTTCCTTGTAAATCTTTCTCCAGACCCTATAACATTTATGGGCGATACATGCTCTGGATCCAATATCGCCCTTAAATATAGTGCGTAATCTGGTGCGAGATTCTTAATCTTTATTGTCATGTTGTATACGTTTTGGGGTTCTACAACCTTGGGTTCGACGTCTATAATATAGAATTCCGCCTTTCCATGCACAACTCCAAGGGAGAGCAGAAAAGCTAAAAGCAGGAGCAAGACCCTCATCTTCATCCTATCACCCTCCTCTTTATTTTTCTCGAGAGAAGAAGAGCGGAAGGAACGAATGTAAGAGCAGACATGTAGCATGCGAGCACTCCTAAGCTCATAGCCGTGCCGAGATCGTGCATTACTTTTAGCTCCGCCAAGCTCAGGGCTCTAAATCCTATAATACTCGCCAACGTTGTTACGCTCATCGGAAATACGACTGCATTAAGGGTGTTTTCCATCGCATCTTCTTCGCTTAGCTCTGCTACTTCTTGCCTAAATCTGTTTATTATCTGTATTGCAAAGTCTATGCCTATTCCTATCGTCATGCTCGCAACTCCAGCGAGGGTGGAGCTTATCTTTACTCCCAAAATTCCAAGCATTCCGTATAGCCATATTAGTCCAAGGAGAACACTTAAAAGGGGAATAAATCCGTATATAGCAGATCTGAAGAGCAAAAGAATTACAACTACAACTCCAATAAGCGAGAACTTAGTTGTTGTGCTCATATCCTTTGGCGTAAGCTCCTTGAAAATAGCAGCGTTTACGACATCGCCTTCGAGCTCGACCTCATATACGTTGCTTGGCTTTTTAACTCTGCTGATAGCTTCTCTTATCTTATTTACAACCTCCTCTTCCTTGCCTTCAACATCGCTCAATCTCAATCTTATAAGAGCGATGGAGTAATCGCTACTGACATAGAAACCCTTATCTCTCCTCTCTTCAAGCTTTCTGCATATTTCATTGTAGTCCTTTATATCTTTTAGAAAATCTGCAATGCTTACAGCATCTACAACTTCTTCAACACTCTCTATTTCTTCTGAAAGCGTGCTAATATATTCAACAACCTCAACACGCCTTATATCGTCGGCTTTTATCACTATATTTAAGCTTCTCGTGCTTGCGAAGTTGTCCTCAACCTTCTTTATAGCAACAATTTCTGGCTTATCCTCTGGGAATATATCCACATACTTTAATCCTACCATTTCAATCTTTTTAATTCCATATATTGATGAAACAGTTATAAAAATAACAATAATTAGCAATATTAATGGATTTTTTGATGCAAACCTTGAATATAGCTTAATCAACAAACCACCTCCTGAAGACAACTATGAACGCTGGAAGAACAGTTAACGCAGAAATTAGACTGTAGAATATTCCCAAGGATAGTGCTAATCCCATATGCTGTATAAGAGGCATTGTAGCAAGAAGCAGAGCTAAAAATCCTATCATCGTCGTTGTTCCGCTTGCAACTATTGCAGAGCCTATCCTCGTTATAGAAATTTTTAGGGAATTCTCAATGTCATTTCCTTTTTTAATCTCTTCCTCAAATCTTTTTACAATAAATATTCCATATTCAACTCCAAGACCTATAATCATAGCCCCTATACCGACTGTTGATATGCTGAGCGGCATTTTTAATAGCGACATCGTTCCAAGAGTCCATATAAGAGCGAATACTAAAGGTAGAAATACAAGAAAACCTCTTTTTCTGTTTAGAAGCAAAAGAAGGAAAAGGATTATTATGCCAGCTAATGAAATTGTAAATGCAGCATCCTTTATCAGAAGATCGAGGAGCATGCTCCTAAGGACGGGTGTTCCGGTAACAACTATATCAAAGCTCTCTGGGATTGGTGATTTTTTTATGTCACGCTGAACATCTGCGACAAAGCTTTTAATGTTCTCTTCACTTGCCCCTACACTTGTATATACGTAGAGAACAGCACTCTTGTAATCACTGCTTATTAATCCGCGCATTCCATAGTCCACCGGAGAGATTACGTTCTTTATATTAGACTCGCTCTCAAGAAGCCTCTCTAAAAATGATATACCATAGTATATTTCTGGATCTCTAATATCGAAATAGTTTTCGTTATCAACTTCAATTAAAATCACAAATATATCACCAGTTTCAAATTTGCTCGAAATTTCCTTACTCAACTCTATATTCTTGATCTTTGGAAGCTCTTTTGATAGATCAGTCTGTATTTGGATATCTTTTGCGCTGATAAGGAAAAAGGCTGTTATAATAATGCTTGCTGTGGCAATTATCTTTGCATATCTATACTCTACTTCAGCTAATCTTTCGAGCATTTCTCCACAGCTCCTCAAACGTTCTTCTTGAAAGTTCAACAGTATCCCTGTCGAGAATTAAGTAGGAGACAATCTTTTCCCCAAATACTGGAAGAATAATGCTTTTTTTGTCACCAACAATGAAGAGTTTGTGGAATATTGTTAAATCTAAAAATTTTGGATTAAAATCAATATACTCATTAAAAAGATCTTTTCTCCCAACAACAATTCTTATTCTTTTATTTTTTCCGTATTTATTAAGGATATCTTTTATTTCATCAAAGTTTTCCAGCATAAATATATTTATCTGACCGCTTTCCGAAAATATTTCATTTATTTTTTCAAAAGTATTCTTTTTACCTTCTATTTTAATTATATCTTCAATTTTTGAAGGTTTTTCATAAACTGCACTGAGCTCTGAAGCTTTATCCTTAGCTTTTTTAAGCTCCTTAATTTTATTCTCAAAAGCTCTGAAGCAAGCTTTTTCTGGATCTACTGGAATAAAAACTTTTGGATTTCTGCTAACAAGCTCTACAAAACCTTTATTTATTAAGCTTGATAATACAGCGTATATCTTTGATGTGGGAATACCAGCTTCCTTTGAAATTTCATACGCACCTGCTCTTTTTAGAAGAAGCAGATGTAAGTATGCTTTTGCTTCGGATTTTGTTAAACCGAGCTTCATCAGCGGCTCAATATATTTCGAAAGTTGCATAGGAGTATAGGATAAGAAATTTGGTATATAAATTTTACTACTATCTATAGGTGGTAGTTAATTAAGGTTTAGATATAAAATGAATGAAAACGATAAAAAAATGTTATAACACTTAAACTAAACAAATGAAGAGAAGGGAGTGGCATGAGATTTTTAATGGAGGCAAGGCTCATACTCAGCGATAAAATAGATGAGGAAGTTCTAAAAGAGGGTATAGAGATAGTTAAACCTGTCTTAAGTAGAGGAGTTCCAAAAGGGAAAAAGGGCTGTGAAATACTGGAGTATAGGCTTGAGGACAATACGATATATATAAAGCTTCAGAGCGGTAGATACGTCAGACCTCATGATGCCATACTGAGGATAAACAAGAGGCTGTCGGAATTTCTTGGCAGAAAGAGGAGAGTTGGAATAAGAGAAATTTTAGTTGATAGATATGAGATAGAGTATGAACTTGATAAAAAACCTTTAAAAGAAATTAAGCTTCCTTTTGTTGATGAAATAAAATTTGAGGATAATAAAGTTTTCTTAAAACTCAAAGATATTGACACAGAAGCCCTTGAGAAGAAATTTGTTGACAGACTTTTGAGAAGGCTTGAAGAAAAAATAAATCAGCAGTATATTCTTGGTAAAGCAGAGTTTTCAAGAGTTGTTAAAGAAAGTGAACCAAAATTACATAAATATAAGTTTAAAAAAGATCCTACTGAGGAGCTTGCAAAAAATCTATGGGTTAAGCACTTTGCAAGAGGTGTCTGGATAATACTGCCGAGCTATGCAAGCTTAATGCGGGCTATTGAAGAGCTTGTTGTAGATAAAATTGCCAAGGAGCTTGGTTTTGTTGAGGTTTTCTATCCAAAAATTATACCTCTTGAGGTTATGCTGAGAAAGGGGCAGCTTGCTGGGATACCAAACGAAATCCTCTGGGTTTGTCCGCCAAAGACGAGGGATATAACTGCTTGGCAGTCTTACGTGGACTACGTTAAGATTACTGGAAAGACTGCACCAGAGAAGCTCTATGAAATGCTCGATTACCCAGAGTTTGGCTTAGCATACGCACAGTGCGAACCCTTCTACGAGATATTTGCAAAGAAAACGCTCGACGTTGACAAGATGCCGCTTAAGTTTTACGACAGATACGGACCTACTTATAGGCACGAAAGCGGTGGCTTAAAGGGCTTAGAGAGACTTACCGAGTTTAAGAGAATAGAGTTTACATGGATAGGATCAAAGGAAGATGTTATAGATATAAGGGATTCTGTTAGAGATAAAGCCGTGGAAATTATAGATAAGATATTTGACTTAGAGTGGAAGCTTGAAGCTACTACGGCTGTATATCTTGAGCATGCTGGAGAAAAGGAAGAAGTTGTTGAGAAAGACTATGCAAGAACATACGATTTAACCGTTAAGCTTCCGTTCGAAACGGCTTCAAAAAAGGAGAGGGAGCTTGAAATAGCGAGCTTTCATGTGCATGAGGATTTCTATGCAAAGAGATTTAAGTGGAAGGAAAGAAAGAGAAGAGAAATATGGAGCGGATGTGCTGGAATAAGCCCGAGCAGATGGGCTTATGTGTTCGTAGTTAGGTATGGAATAAACTACGATGAATGGCCTAAAGAGATAAAGAGATATATTGGTGAGAGGCTTCCAGAATTTCCGAAAGACGTGTTTGTTGACTGAAGGCGATGATGAATATCCCCGCAGCTGAGGGGGTGATGAATATTACGCTATCTGAGCCTTGTCTATCTATGCTCACCGTTCTCGTGTTTCTCGTGGCTGTGCAGATGCTCTTCTCTAAATTCTTCAAGCTCCCCTCTTAGGAGCTCATTAATTGCATTTCGTATTTTTCCCTTAGATCTGTATATTTTTATATTATTCAGCTTAAGCTTTGTATATGGTTTTTCTCCCATGTTTTTTGTGATAACCACAGAGGCACCACTTCTTTTTATCAAATGAACAGGTTTTATACACATTTTTTCATCATTCTTGTATGAAGCTACATCTTTTATTTTTCCGTTTTCAATCTCTATAACTAAAAAATATTCAGCCCTTCCAAAGTGCTCGGAAATTTCGGAATCTAAGTCTTTACCGTTACTTGGTATAGCCACCTTCACCTATAATCACCTTCCCTTATTATTATGTTTTTGCCTTCTATAAGTGCTTCTGCTATCTTTTTTCTTGCAGAGGTAAGAAGTCTATGAAATGTTGGCTGTGATACCCCCATTCTATTTGCAGCTTCTTCTTGGGTAAGTTTTTTAAGGTCTTTAAGCCTTATAGCCTCAAGTTCATCAATATTTAACACTACAACGTCACCCTCTATTTCTTCATCAAGCTTTGGACAAAAAATTTTTATTTTGGGAATAAATTCTATGCATCTTTTTTTCTTTTTTCTGGGCATGTTTAGAGTTTGAAATCTTTAAAAAAGTCCTCTTCTATATCTTCTATCTTTCCTTCATCGCACATCCTTGTTATATTTATATCCATAGGTATTTTGGCTATTAATTTTAGATTGTATTTTTCGCAGAGTTTTTCTGCTGCATCTCTCCCTATATTTACAGTTTCACCGCAGTTTGGGCATTTGAAGTAGCTCATGTTTTCGACAATGCCGAGGACTTTTGTTCCAACTTTTTTTGCCATGTCAAGAGCTTTTTCCACGATAAAGGCAGTAAGTTCTTGGGGTGTTGAAACCATTATTATACCATCGAGGTCTGCGTGGTTCATGACAGTTAATGAGGCATCACCAGTTCCCGGCGGTAGGTCTATTAGCATGTAGTCAAGCTCCCCCCACTCTACCGATTTAAGGAAATCTATAATTGCTCTGCCCACGAGTGCGCCTCGCCATACCACAGCCATGTTTTCCTCTGGCAAAAAGAACTGCATTGACATTATTTTTATCCCGTATTTGTTGCTTTCTATCGGATATACAGATTCTGTATCTATTATTATTTTATCTGGCTTTTTTAAACCAAAAATCTTTGGAATGCTTGGTCCAAGGATGTCTGCATCGAGTATTCCAACAGTGTATCCCCTTTTAGCAAGGCTAACCGCAAGCAGAGCTGTTACCGTGCTCTTTCCTACACCACCCTTGCCGCTCATAACCGCAATTCTGTGCTGTATCTTGCTTAGCTTTTTCCTTATTTCCTTCTGCTCTTCCCAGATATTTGGCACAGCTTCATGCATGGAATGAATATATATTCATAACAAAATAATAGAAATTCATAATTCGAGAATATGCACAACCTCTTTTTAAGTTTTTCACATGAACTTTAATGAAAAATAGTGAGTATAATTATTTTTTTAATAAGCAAAAACTTTTTAATTATAAATAATATATTACTTTATTTATTTTATTAAAATGCTGGGTGTATAGGGGTTAGAGGGTAAACTTTTTATACTTGAACTGCAACACTATTAATTGCCCAACCAATGGGCACGGAAAGGTTGGAGGTGTTATAGACTTGTTAGTGAGAAGAGTTAGTGAGTCTACAAAAGACTACGATACGATTAGATATACGACATGCACAAATATGTGTGAAAGCGGTTGTGGGCTGAAAGTTTTCCTCAAAGATGGAAGAATGGTAGATATCTGGGGAGACGATGAACATCCACAGAACTACGGTGCCCTTTGTCCAAAGGGAACCGCAAACATTCAGCACGCGTATAACCCATTAAGGGTTAAATATCCAGCGATAAGAGAGAATATAGATGACAGGTTCAGAAGAGTTACATGGGATGAAGCCTTAGACTTTGTAGCTGACAGATTAAAGTATATTAGAGAGAAGTGGGGTGCACATGCCGTAGCCTGCCACAGAACTGGTAGAAGCAGCTTTGGACACAAGATGGGTGCCACAAGATTCCTAACAATGTATGGAACACCGAATATATTCGGTCAGGGTCCACTTTGCTGCGAATCTCCAGGTGCGAGGGGTCACTACATATTTGGTGCTAAGGAGTTCTTGAGATTGATGAATCCATGCCAAGATGCAATGAACAGCGACACGATATTCATAGCTGGTGCAAATGCTGCCGCATTAGAAGTTATAACGATGAGATGGTTTGTAGAAGCTAAGGAAAAGCAGGGTGCAAAGCTCATTGTTGTTGATCCAAGATTTAATGCAACAATGGCAAAAGCTGATCTTGCAATGAGATTGAGACCAACAACAGATGCTTACTTAGCCAATGCGATTGCACACGTGCTTATATATGAAATAGATGGTATAGATCACGAGTTCATAAGCAAATGGGTGCACGGTTTCAACAGATATGCTGCTGAGATGAAGAAATACACGCCTGAGAAGGCTGAACTTGTTACATGGGTTCCTGCCGAGGATATTAGAAAGGCTGCTGAGTGGATTGCCTATCCAAGAAGAACTCACTTCACCGGCTGCTTAGGAACTGCTCAGCAGTATAATGCCGGTAATACAAACGCCGCCTATCAGAGCTTAGTTGCAATAACTGGTAACGTGGGTGTTAAAGGCGGCGGCTGGAACTGGCTACACAACTGCAGACCACCACTAAGCGCTGGTAAAGATTTGGCTGAATATAAGAAGAAGATAAAAGAGCCTATAATTAGTGATAAGATAATCCCATGGGGTGATACAAGCTCAGCTGCTATAATACATGTCATTCTCACCGAGAAGCCTTATCCAATTAAAGGATTCATAAGCAATGGTGATCATCCAGGAACACAGTGGCCAAACATAAACAAGGTTAGAGCCGCAATGAAGAAGCTCTACCTACACGTGCACCTAAGCTATCATCCAAACGGCACAGCTGCAATGAGCCATGCAATATTCCCAATAGGAAGCGAGTTCGAGAGAGAGGGTCTCTGCCATCACGGAAACAACAGACACATGCAGTGGCACAACTGGATAATACCAAGACAGTGGGAGTGCAGAAGCGATATAGACTTCTGGGCTGGATTAGCTAAGAGGTTTGAATTTGCTGAGCAGTTCTATGCACCAGAAGGAGAGAGCTGGTGGGCTAAGGAGACGCCACTTGGTGAGCCAGTCCCAGAGGATCCAAACTATCCAGGAACAACAATTTATATAGATGAGAAGAAGAGCACAGACTTCTTCAACACAAGCGAGCCATTTACAGCTGGCTGCACGTGGGATGTTCTTGATCCAGAGAGATCTCCAAAGGGCGGTGTAATGTGGCCGGCAATGACGAAGGACGAAGCCATGATGTACAGCGATCCAGAGGCTACGATAAGAGGTGCCCAGTGGATAATGTATAAAGAAGGGGTTAACTATCCAGGAACAAACAAGAGATTCCCAACACCAAGCGGAAAGGTTGAGCTATACAGCGAAGCCTTAGAGCAGATGGGATGGTATCCAGTTCCAATACACATAGAGCCAAACGAAAGCCCAGCTGCAAGACCAGACCTATGGGAGAAGTATCCAATAATAATGAGCTCTGGAAGATTAGTAGCCCACTTCCACGAGATGGGACACTGGTGGCCATGGATGGTTGAGCTTGAGCCTCACAGATTCATAAACATACATACGGAGCTTGCAAAAGTCCTCAACATAAAGGAGGGCGACCTTATAGTTGCTGAGAACGACAGAGGTAAGATCGTTGGACCTGCATGGGTCAATGAGATGGTTGATCCTGGTGAAGCATGGTTCCCAGAAGCCTTCGATCCATATCAGCCGTTCTATCCATACGAGAGCGGCAACGTGCTTGTGGACGACGTAATCAAGGATCCATATTACACACAGGCACAGTATAAGTGCAACCTTGTAAGAATCTATAAGCTCGGAGATGATCCAGAGGAAGCAGTTAGAAAGACCAAAGAATTCTTAAAGAAGATCGGAAGAGATCCAAAGAGCTATCCAGATCCAAAGACAGACGAGAGCGTGCACCTCGGAACCTATACAAGGTTCTTCAAGGAAGGAAGCGGTATATACTTAGAGCCACAGCCAAGTGTAGAAGAACACTTCAAGAAGTAAAGGGGGTGAGCTAAATGGTTAGCGATGAAGAACTCTTCACAGAAAAGGATTTCTGCACAGTATTTGATGACATAAAGCTTATACACAGATTCTGGCAGAGAAACAAGGAAATTGGATTATACGAGGTTCAGGGTGCAAGGCGCTGGGCAATACCACCAGACCACATAGGAATGCTTGTTGACTTCGACAGGTGCATAGGGTGTTTTGCATGCGAGACTGCATGCAAGCTTGAGCATGAGCTTCCAATGGGTCCAAGACTTATAAGAGTAATGCAGATCGGTCCAAAGAAGGTAGGAAAGCACCTAAAAATGATCTACTATCCAATGGCATGCTTCCACTGTGGTAGAGCACCATGCGTAGATGCATGCCCAACTGGTGCAATGATAAAGAGGAGCAAAGACGGCATTGTCTATGTTGACAGTGAAAAGTGCATAGGGTGTAAGCAGTGCATGCAGGCTTGTCCATTTGGAGCACCTCAATTTGATAGCAGAACTGGTAAAGTTATAAAGTGCAACTACTGTATGCACAGGATTGATAAGGGCTTAGCTCCAGCATGCGTTACAAAGTGCAGCACAAATGCACTTATATTCGGACCATACAAAGAAGTATCAACATACTTCAGAGATAAGAGAGCAAGGCAAGTAGCAGCTGGATTCTTTGACAACAAGAGAGACACCGATCTGTTAAGCGGACCAGCATACGTTTGGCCAGAAAAGCAGTATCTGCTACCAAGGTTTGCACTTAGACCAGGAAAACTGATGGAGAGACCACCAGTAGGCAAGCCTGTCTTTAAGAAATAATTCTATTTCTTTTTTATTTTAATTTGTAAAAAGGTGAAAAAATGGTTAAAAAGGAAGAAAAAGGTAAGAAGGTAGCTAAAAAACCTGTTGTTAAGAAGGGAAAAAAACCTGAATTTAAGTTCATTCCTGAGGATATAAAGAAGATCATTATAAAGCCCTCTGGTGATTGGAAGCACGCTACTACTTATGTTAGGGAGATTCAAGCTTTAAGAGTGGCTAATGCCTTTTTTGGCAGATTTTTGGGAGAGACAAGGGTCAACACAGAAGGTTTTAAGAAGCTAATGGAAGAAAGGGATATCTTAGTAAGTCCAGCTTCAGCCTATCCAGAGAAGCAGAGAGTTTTAAAGAGAGAGAATTTAAAGCCTTAGGTGGTGAATGAATGTTAGAAGGATCATTATTCGATGTTGATAGGTTAGAAGAGCCGAGAGATAACAATATTGTAATGCTCATTGATCTTGGTAGGTGCATAGGGTGCTTTGCATGTGAGACTGCATGCAAGCTTGAGCATGAGCTTCCAATGGGTCCAAGACTTATAAGAGTAATGCAGGTTGGTCCTAAAACAGTATATAGAAAAGAAAGGGTAAAAGTAAAAGAAAATGGAAAGCTCGTTGAAAAAGAGAAGGTAATGCCAAGAATAAGAACTCTTTACATACCAATGCTCTGCATGCACTGCACACCAGCTCCATGCGTAGAAGCATGCCCAACTGGTGCGATGAAAAAAAGGACAAAAGATGGCATAGTCTATATAGAGGAGGAAGCATGCTTAGGGTGCAAGCAATGCATGCAGGCTTGCCCGTTTGGAGCACCTCAATTTGATAGCAGAACTGGTAAAGTTATAAAGTGCGACTTCTGCATGCACAGGGTTGACTATAAGAGAGTGTTTGAGAAAGCAGATTTAGAAAAAATTTATAGATATATATATGAGAAGGGCGGACAAGTGTATTCAGTAGCCTACGATGAGCTTGGTGATATTAAGAGAAATGAAAAGGGCAGACTTGTAGATGAAAATGGGGAAGTTCTCCAAGGAGACCTTTTGCTAAAAAGAAAGCCTGTAGAGAAGATAGAAATAAATGGGCTCTGGAGTGCTTGTGCAACAAAGTGCACAACAGACGCAATGAAGTTTGGTTATTATAAAGACTTAAAGCCGTATATAGAAAAGCTTAAGGAAAAGAGAGAAATAAAAAGGCTTGGCAGCGTATTTTATGCGATTCCAAAAGGTTAATTTTTTCTTTATTATTTTTCATTAAAATATGCTATTTATTCTCTATTTATAAAATTTTAATCTTTCTGAAAAATATATAATAAAAATTTCGTTTATCTAAATTAAATAAACAGAAATGTTTAAATATCTCTAAAGAAAAAGAATGATGCATGTATTTTGAGATATCTGGTGTGGAAACAAATCCGCTAATACCTGTATTTGTTGGTTATTTGTGTGCACTCCTTCTCAGCTGGGTGGGTCTTACAGGTGCTTTTTTAACACTTCCATTCATGATAAGCTACTACGGCTACACATCACCAAGCGTTAGTGCAACGAATCTGGCTGTAAATCTGCTTGCACCTATAGGAGGTATATACGGTTATCTAAGAGAAAAGAGAATGGCATGGGCTTTAGGTTTTATTACAGGTATAGGAGCAGTGCTTGGCTCCCTTATAGGAGCATATATAAGAGTATATTATCTCTATAAGCCTGAGCCCTTTAAAGCACTTGTAGGTTTAATAATGATTTTTCTTGGTTTAAGACTTTTTTATGAAACAACAAAAAAAGCACTAATTAAAAAAAGAAAACAAAAAGAAATAATGAGAAAATTTTCAGAAAGAATAAAAAAATTAAGAAAAGAAGGAAAAACAATAGCTTCTGGGCTTGATAAAGAAGCATATTATAAAACAATAAAAATTGGAATTAAAGAGATAAGATTCATATTTTGGGGAGAAGAGTTCAAGTATAACCCAGTTTCTCTACTCATTGTTGGAACGTCTATAGGAGCAGTTGGTGCACTGATAGGCGTTGGCGGCGCATTTCTGCTCGCACCCTATCTAACATCAATCGTAGGCTTGCCGATATACGTGGTTGCCGGTGCAACGCTTCTCTTCACATATATTACATCAATATCTGGTGTTATATTCTACAGCCTGATTAAAAACACCCAACCAGATTGGCTCCTTGGAATGCTCTTTGGTATAGGTGCGATGCTCGGTGGATATACATCTGCAAGACTGCAGAAGTTCATGCCAGAAAAGAATCTGAAATATATATTAGGCAGTGTTTTAATAATATGGGGGCTGAGGTATGTTTTTTCACTTTTATAACGTTAACATAAAGGGGTGTTCTTGATGGTAAGAATAGGTAAAGATTTTAAGTTTGACAGACTTGAAGCCTCAGGTTCTCTTGGCGATCTGGGAACGCTTCTACCGTTGGCACTTGGAATGATACTGCTAAACGGAGTAAGTCCCGTAGGGCTCTTTTTCATGGTTGGGCTTTTTTATTTAATGGCTGGCATATACTACAGGGTTCCTACCCCAGTTCAGCCGATGAAGGTGATAGGGGCTTATGCAATTGCAAACTATGCCCTTATAACTCCGAACATTATATACGCTTCCGCTCTTCTTATAGGTGCTATTCTTGTTTTCCTTGGTATAAGCGGACTTATAGAGCTGAGCAAATACGTTCCGAAAACCGTTGTTAGGGGTGTGCAGCTGAGCGTAGGGACCCTTCTGCTTGTGAAGGGTTTAGAATTTATAAAGTCCCCTCCTCAAGGTGCCTTAGTTCCAGAATATCAGTTCAAGCTTGCTGAAATTGGTTTGTGGAATATAAATCTATACCTTGTTGTGGGTATAGTAAGTTTAATAGCAGCTTTTCTGCTTTTAGAGAACAAAAGAGCTCCGGCAGCACTTATAATAGTTATAGGGGGTTTCATAATAGGTTTGTTGTTTGAAAGACCAAGCTTGGACATAGGATTTCATGTTCCGAAGCCTATATTCTTTGAATCTATGCCAAGTCTAAGCGACTTTGCAACTGCATTTTTCCTCCTCGTCCTTCCTCAGCTCCCAATGACAATAGGAAATGCAATAATCGCTCAACGAGACTTGGCTCACAATTACTTTGGCAACAGGGCTAAAAGAGTTACTTATAGAGCTCTTTCAATAAGCCAAGGGTTAGCGAATATAGGGGCTTTTATATTTAAGGGCATGCCAATGTGCCATGGGGCTGGTGGGTTAGCAGCCCATTATAGATTTGGTGCAAGAACAGCTGGAAACAATGTAATAATCGGCTCTTTTTTCCTTATAGTAGCAATACTCTTTGGAGAGAGTTCTGTAAAAATAATAGAACTTCTACCGTTCTCCATACTCGGCGTTCTTCTGTTCTTCGCCGGTGCTGAGCTAATGACAATGATAAAAGATTTGAGAGAGAAAAAAGAGTTCTTTATTCCCTTAGTTATGCTCGGAATAACTCTCGTAAGCAACCTTGCATGGGCATTTTTCATAGGAATAATACTTGCATATCTGCTCAAATATGAAAAAATAAAGGTTTAAATTATTTTTTATGCTCTGCATTAGAGCACAAGATTTAACATTTCAAAGTTCACATGCTGTATTTCAGAAACTAATAATCTATTTTCAAATCTCCGATAATAAGAACGTCAATATCGCTGCATTCTCTATACTGGTCAGTAGAGCCCATATCTTTTCTTTCACATATTTGTTCTTTTAATTTTAGGCTGAGAATTCAAATTTTCCATGGAAGAAAAATTAAAGCTGATCAAGGAAATCATATCTAACGCTGCAAAAAAATATAACATAGAGATAGACAGGATCATTCTATTTGGCTCAAGGGCGAGAGGGGATTACACACAAGAGAGCGATTGGGACATATTAATAGTTACGAAGGAAAAGCTTGGTTGGAAAAAGAGAAAGGTATTTTTGGGGAATATCTTAAAAATTTTTGCAAAGATGAAGATTAGAGTAGAAATATTGATAGTAGATCTGGAAACTCTAAATGAGTATGGAAAATGGTGGGGCTTCGTGTATTACCATGCCATAAATGAGGGAGTAAAAATATGAGGAAAGACGTTGAAGAATTTCTTAAATCTGCAGAAGAAGATTTATAAGCCGCAAAAGAATTATTGAAAACTAAGAAGTATAGAATTGCTGTTTTTCATTGCCAGCAAGCTGTTGAAAAACATTTAAAAGCTTACTTATTAGAAAAATCTGATAAATATCCATTTACTCATTCGATATATGAGCTGATAGAATTGGCTACAGAGTTGGATGCAGATTTCGAATATCTGTTTGGTATAAATGCTCAGGCATTAGGGGAATACTATACTGGAGCAAGATATCCACCACTACTAAAAGTCTCGGAAGAAGAGGCTAAAGAAGCTGTTGAGATAGCTGAGAAAGCTAAGGATTTTGTTTTGAAAA
>JALTZZ010000150.1 GCA_027051165.1 archaeon
GTGCTTCCGCTTCTTGCTGAAGCTGATGTAAAGGCGCTCATGCTCTCAGCGTGCTATGCCGTTATATGGCAGGCAAGCGTCATGATGAACGATATAAGAGATTTGGAAATAGATAAAAGGATTCACAGAGACAGACCTCTTGTTTTGAGCTTGTTCACTAAAGAGGAGTATAAAAAAATTGCTCTGACGCTCTACATCACGGCTGTTCTTCTTAGCTTTATGAACGGAAGATATCCAGCTGAAAGCGTTGAAATCTGCTGGGACGTTTTCCTCATTACTCTGACAGCGGTCTTTCTGTCGGTGCTCTACAACCATGCAGGCTTTATTTTGAGGCAGGTGATAATCGGTCTTGCGGTGTTCATGCCCTTGTATAGAGAGCCTTCCTTCGGCTTCATAGTGGCTTTAAGCGTTGCAGTCGGCTCAATGTTTAAGGACTACAGGGATTCTGAAGGAGATAAAGGACTGAGGGAAACGCTTTTCACAAAATATGAAAATGCGGAAAATATCTACCTAAAGCTTGTTGTCCTTGCATCTGCAGTCTCGATAGTTATATCCGCTATCAAAGGATGGATTCTTTTAGCACTTGCCTATGCATTCATGCCTTTAATTATCTATAAGCTTATGCTGATCGAAAATAAAAAAACTGCATACAAAATCCTTATCTTAATCTATATGTTGGTTCTCATATCATCACAGCTGTGAAAAATAATAACAAAAGTTTTTATATCGTAAACTTTCAAGGTGTATATGATGGAGATATTGGTCAAAATAAAGAAAGAGGATTTGGATAAAATTGCTGAATCCGTTTCAGAAGCGGTAGCGGAGAAGCTGTATTACGAATTTCTGCTTCTAAGGTATATTCCGGAAGTGGAAGCTGTTAAAAAAGGTGAAATAAAGGGAGTAGGAATTAAAGAGCTGTATAAGATTTTAGAAGAATGATTATTTGAAGAATACATCATGAAGATCCCCAATACCGTATCTTCTTTATTTAAGGATAATAGTTTCTTTTGTTAGCGGATAGGGCTGATTGAAAAAGAGTTCTGAGAGCTCGATAGATTCTTTCCTTATATCTATATTTCTCATGCCAGAATTAACACTCTCTGCAATCTTTTTAAAAATCTGCTTGAGCTTTTCATATATCTTCCTATCAAATTCATCTTTAACGGTTCTTTCCACGATGAAGGAGCAGTCCGGCAGCTTAAAAAGAACATCTGCAAGTGCTGCATATAAATAATACATTATTTTAAAATCTTCAATCCCTTGAATCAGCCTGAGAGAAAGATTTTCACATATAAGCTTCAGATACCTCTCGGCGTTTTCCCTGCTCATCAGAGATATGGAAACTGCATCTTCGAGCACACTTTTATAAACCTCGTTAATATACTTTTCAAGCAACATTTTTACCTCAGTTTTACTTCCTTCGGTTACGATAGTTACCGATCGGGGAAGCAGAAGACGTGCGTACTCCCATTCAAAATCGTTAATGTGTTTGGCTTCATGCTCTATAAACGCTTCAACGTACTTCTCACCAAGCTCAAAGGCTCTCTCTAAAACTTTTCCATAAATATTTATCTTCAGCACAGCTTTTTTACCTTTTTTCTCAACTTCTGCGGAAATATTAGGATCATCTATTTTTTGAATAATAAGTTCTACAGGACATGAAAACAGCCTTTCACAAAACCTTTTTATCATTTTTATCCTTTCTTCCGGATACTCTGCTCTTTTCCTTACTCTGCACTTTGGCACGGTCATATCTCTGTATCCATCAGCTTATAAATTTAATTCCTCACAGCTGTGAGGAATCAAATTTTTAAGCTGACAGCATATCATGTTCCGAAGGATTTTGCCAGAGGAATACGAGGTTGTTGAAGAATACACCGTAAAAGGAAAAACGGTAAGAATAATTGAATCTGAAGGCGAGCTCTACTACGACATAGAAATTCCGGAGCTCAACTTCTTTGAGAGGAAAGCTGCAGAGGAGATTCTGAGCGGAAGCTATGTTGATCTGGATAAGCTTGGCGGAATAGATAAGGAGAAGGTTCTCACAGCTGTAAGGCTGTATAGAGGTCTTGGTGAAATAGAATACCTTATTGCTGACAGCAATCTAACCGACATTTTTATCTATCAAAACGGGGTTGTCGGGGTTATCCACCTAAAATACGGGGATCTGGATACAACTCTGAGGCTTGCTGAACCGGAGAAGTTTGCCTCACGCTTAAGACTGCTGACAAACAGGCAGTTCGACTACTCCAAGCCTTTATTAAGCTATTTTCACAAGAGATACAGAATTTCAGCCGTGGGCTACTCTGCAACACCATCACAGAAGATAGACATAGCGATAAGAATATGGCATGAGAAGCCTTTAAGCATTCTGGATTTGCTGAGGTTCGGCTCGATAAACGAGGAAATAGCAAGCCTTTTAACGATTTTAGCTAATCTGGGATGCTCGATAATCATAGCCGGAGATCGTGGCGGCGGAAAATCAACCCTGCTTCAGGCGCTTCTGTTTTTAATTCCTAAGAAGTTAAGAAAGGTTTGCATACTGACGGAAAGAGAGATCCATGAATACTTCTATGAAAATGACTTCAGGATTACGGATTTCAAGGTTCACTTGGGAAAAGAGGTCAGTCATGAAGGTGTTCCTTTAGAAGACGCCGTAAAGCAGATGCTCATACACGGCGAGAGCGGCTATATTATTTACAACGAAATAAAGTTTAAAGAAGAAGCGGAGCTCTTCTTCACAACGTGTGCAATTGCCGGATACAGCTCGATTCTTACGACTATGCATGCGGATTCTCCAGAGGGAATACTGCAGAGATTAATCTTGGACTTCAAGCTGCCGATGGAGGCTTTGAGAAACATAAACTTCATTCTTATGGCACAGGTCGTAAGAAAAGGCTTCAGCGCCGAAAAATACAGAAGGGTTACAAGGCTCACCGAGATAAAGAGCTTCAGAGAAGATCCCTTGAAGGAGAGCAAGCTTTACGATCTGTTTTCCTTCGATGTTAAGGAGTTTAATTGGCGAATTGATCTGAACAGAATTTTATCGTCTGAAGTTTTGAACAGAAAGCTGAAGGCGAGAGGATTAACAAAGGAGGATTTTGCAGAGCTGTATTCAGCTTTAACGGAAATCTACAGAAGAATAAGAGGCTACAGCTTGGAGAAGTTTGTTGAGTTCATAAACATCTTCTTCAAAAAGTATGAAGCTGGGATGAAAAAAGAGGAAATTCTGGAGGTTTTGAATGAACATCGAGGAAATTAAGGAAAGAATGGGGATTCTTGAAGTTGAAAATGTTTAAAGGAGAGCATGAAATAAGCACGAAGTAGCGAAGGAGCTGAAGAAAATCAAGGAGCGGTTATAGCTGTTTATGTTATATGAACAAATATAATAAGTTCTCACAGCTGTGAGGGTTTAGGTTTTTAAGCCTTAATATTTGCATGCTGAAGAAGCTCATTGCTCTGGTGTTCGCTGTTCTGATAATATATTCCCTAATCCCCAAGGAGAAGATAGATGCCGAGGTTTATGCGAGCTTTGACGACAGAGGAAAATACATCTACATAAGGTTTCCTCACGAAATTTTTGTAAAGAAGATAACCGTCGGCGGTGAGGAGTTTGATGTTTACGAAAGATTGAAGGAATACAAGCTTTACTTCAACTACAAGCTTGCAAAATACGTTGTAAACATAGAAACTGAGAAAGGTTCTGTTAAAAAGGTAGTTCGGGCAAGAAACATAGTAAAAGCTGAGGTGAAGAACGAAACTCTGATCGAGGTTTTCTCAATAGGCTACGATAAGGTAATGATCTTCAGCTACGACAGCTTGCCAACGGTTTATACACGGGGATGCGATTATGAAGTTTTAAGGAAGGCTGGCTTCAGAATCCTCACAGCTGTGAGGAACGACACCGTAGTTCTGGTCTGCAACGAGCCCTTGCCCTATGAATACAGAAATTTAACGGTGTATGCGGTAAATCCTAAAAAATACTACGTTGACAGAGACGGCAGAGCTTATTTCGTTGAGGTAAAATACATTCCTTTAAAAGAAGCAGCAGATTTGTTGAAGATTTACGGTCAGCTCGAAGCTTACAATCTTGAAGGCGATGCGAGAAGAATATACTTCATACCCAAGCACAGAAATGTAGCGGTTTTGTTCAAGAAGGGATGGAGCTGGAAGGTTATTAAAGCTGTTTACGAGAAAAACCTATCAGGAAGCATGATTCTTATAGAAGATCCAAAAGCCGGATGGAATTCAGTAAAAGTTTCTCAGGGAAGCTACATACAGGTTCTCCCGGCAGGCGGTTTCTACGAGGTTAAAAATCATGAAGCAAAGGTATTTTTAGAAGAGGGAGAGAATGTTTTAGTATTATACAGTGGAGAAAACATTATAGACGCCCTTAAGGTTGAAGTCGAGCCTTACGAGGTAAAAGTGGAGAAGAGAGCTGGAAAATACTACATATTTATAAACGGAAACCTCACAGCTGTGAAAAATGAGCTACCGAGATACATAGAGGTCAACGGCTATCCCGTTAAGCTCCCCTACTACGAAACCGAGATTTCTGCTGAATACATAATAGGCATAGTCATCGTATTCATCAGCTTTTTGATATACATTTTCACGAAGCCGGCGGAATTTAGGGGCAGTCAATACGTAAAGGTAATCTTCGAGGAAGAGAAGGAGGTAGAAATACCGGATGACTTTAAAAAGGAGATCTTTGGCGAGCATGCCTTAACGTTAGATGAAATCTACGAGGAGTATGCGAAAAGATACGAGGAAGTTCCAGTAGAGCTGTTCAGAAAGAAGCTGAAGGAGAGGCTCAACGAGCATAAAGGCTATTATCACCCTAAGGATGTGAAGACGGCTTACCTGCTGAGGAAGGCGAGGGACTGGCTCGTTATGAACGGATATCTCTTTTATCAGGGAAAATATTTCAAAGAAGGAGAGTTCTACGAGATAGGTTTGGTTGTGAATAAGGAAGATATTATTCAGTATCTTGACAGAGAAAATATAATAATATTCGCTTTAGAGGAGCTTAAAGAAGAGCTTAGAGCTTATGAAGGCTTTGAAATAGTGTTTGTCTGATTTCAAAAGTCTGATTTCAAAAAGAAAAAATTAAGAAAAAATCTGGGAAAGCTTTTCAAGGATGTCGTCCAAGCTTTTCTCTTCTCTTAATGAAATATCGGTGACTTTATCTTTTTCGAATGTTATATTCCCGATAAAATCGATATTCTTTATATTTTCAATGATTTTCTGCTTGTCTAATGGATTTTTCATCAAGTCTTCACGGTCTGTATATGCGTGATACTTCCCGTTGAAGAATCTGCTGACAATCACCTTAACACCGCTTACCTTGATTATAAAGCTGTCTTTTGACACCGCAACAAGCTCCATATTCTCTTTTAACCTCTTTTTGATATCCTCTCTTCTCTTTTTTATCTCTTCTTCAAGCTTCTTCTTTATCTCTTTTTCCTTTTCTATTGTTTTTGAAATCTCTGTTAAAGCCTTTTTCACCTTTCTTTTAAAGTCTCCCGTTATGTATACCCTTTTATACGTATTGAACTTGCAGTCTATGCACTGGAGTGCAACCCCGTATCCCCTGCTGTAGTATCTCACATCAAAATATACTTTTTCTCCGTTTACCTCAATGTAGTCGCCGTAACTGTCTTTTTTGGGCTCATACCCAAGCTCATTTAAAACCTTACGAACTTCTTCTACTAAAACCTCCCCGTCCATCCGCCACCACCAATAAATTAAGAGCTTATAAAAACAAATCCTCACAGCTGTGAGGATACAGATTTATAAACTATAGTGATTGGTGGTGATGGGCATGAAGATAGTATTCGTCGGCATGAGAGGAGCAATAGATGTTATAAGTGATGAATTGGAAGCGGTTTTTCTGAGAACTGCTGATGATTTCAAGGAATTTTTCAGCGGGAAAAAAGGGAAGATAGCAGTCATGCATGCAGAAGACATTGAGAGTGCTCTGGATATTTTAAAAACAGAAGAAATAGAGCCTTACGGAACCATATTCATCTCTGTTACCAGAGCTGTTTTAGTGAGTGATCGGAAGAAGCTCTGCCAAGACTCTACCAATCTTTTCTCTGGGAGCGTTTATCCTTATAAAACCATAGCTTAAAATTTTCTTATCATCATCTACAAAATTTTTCAGCTCGTTTTTTATAAAATATAGTGCTACAGGAATTTTTTCATCATCTGAAAAGCATGTGTATATCAAAAGGTAATTATTTCTGTAAACAGCCTCTATATCAAAAAGTGCGGTTGGAAAAGATTCACAAAAAATTTTTAAGTAGAAATCATCTATTTTCTTCATGTGCCAGCCTCTTTTCTTTGCATTCATAAGAAGGTTAACCACAGATTCCTCAGAATCCGCTTCTATAATCCCATATACGAGATTTCTCGCCATGAATATCTGTTCTATGTAATTAGTTATATAAACCTATCTCCTCACAGCTGTGAGGAAACAAGCTTAAAAACTGTAAACATAGCATGCCGACGGCAACGGAGCTTGCGCTGCTCGTGGTGATAATAGCCAGCATAGAGATGATTATATACCTCATGCAGTATATCCTCGGCAGGTTTTTTAGCGAGGAGTGGGCTGTAAGCGCGAAAGACAATCTGATAGCACTCGGTGTATTGTTTGCGGTGGCTCTGCTTATAATATCTCCGGTTTTCCAGACGATTTTAAACGTTTTTCAGATATCAAGCCTTCAGAGCTCTGCTTTGAACAAGCTCGACGAGATAAGAACTTCCGCAACCGAGGCTTTTGTGATTCTTAGTGCTATTAATGCATTTGTTTCCTCTGTAAAAACAATACAAGTGGGTGTTATGGTTTTAAAATGGTCTATATTAATGTTTTTAGATCCTCTGGATAGAATTCTGGATGCAACGGTTCCCTTTTTCACATACTTAATAATCTATGCGAACTTTCTATACAAGCTCATGGAATTCTTCATAAATCACTTTACCTTCATAACAGCGCTCGGAGCTGTTCTGCTCGTTCCGAAGATTCTGAGAAGCGTTGGAGCATCTCTCATAAGCTTCAGCATTGCCATGGCTGTTGTATTCCCGGCTATTATGTATAGCCTTTACTATGTTCATCAGCACGACTATGCGCGGGATATTCAAAATCTTGAAAACCAGAAAAGTCAGCTTGAGAGCGGGCTGAACAGCATAATAAACACTATCATTGCCGGTCTCCAGTCTTACCATAATCCTTTCAGTGCTTTTAAAGCAGTAATAGATAGAATAGCGGGATCCCTCTTGGAGCTTGCCGGAAGCTTTGTCTTGGATATATTCATAATTCCAACGGTTTCTTTCATAATAAGCTTAATGTTCTCGCTGTGGCTTTACAGGCTTCTGAACATGGAAAACCTCGAAGACAGAATAGCAACAACGTTTCTTGGCATAGTGAGCATGAGGGGAAGAATCTAAATCTTCTTCAAAACAAACTCTTTAACTTTCTCTGCAATCTTTATAGCTTCTTCAGCCTCTTTTTCAGAAACTTTATATTCCGTTGGGTATCTGATTTCTATGGCTTTCTCAAAAATCTTTAAATTTAATTCCTTCAGCTTTTCAAAATCTTTGTCCAAGCTGGAGCATTCATCTATTAAAAATTTTAAATTGTGAGTTTTATGCTTTTTCGGATCAAAAACATCTTTCTCTATTAAAAAAGCCTTTAAAAATTTTTCAAAAGCCTGCTGGGAATGAAACAGTGAATAATTGGGAAATCTCTGTGATATCAGCTTAGCAGCTTCTAAATCTTCTTCGGCATGCTTTATCCAGTGTTCAGTATCCTTCCTCATATTACTACTCCTTCCTGCTCGATCCAGTAGTTTACAAATCCTCTGTATTTTTTATTTTCTTCGTGCGTCCTTTTATCAAATATCAAAACATCTGCATATATCTTTGCATCCGCCAGCCTGCTGTAAATTTCATACCACAGATCTTTTTTCTTTTCTTCATCTATCTTCTCAGCAATTACCGCAACATCCCAGTCAGATTCTTCTTTATAATCTCCCCTCGCCCTTGAACCAAAGATGATAATCTTATCTATCTTTACTCCGTGGTTTTCAGCTGCATTCAAAATGATTTCCTTGATTTTTGCGAGCGTATCGTTCTGCATATATGAGCGGAAAATAATATCGTTGATATGAGCTATTGTATATACCTCATCTTATCTGCTTCGTTTCTCAAAACCCTTTTCATTATTTTTGCCGCCTCACTTGGATAGTGCTCGGTTGCACACTCTATGCAGACCTTTTTATACTCCTTGGGCTTCTCAACATAGTAAAGCACGGCTTTTCCGCATATCTCGCACTTATCTTCCTTCCAATCCTGCATGAGCACCCACACATCTCCTGCAAGTATAAGGGCTTCAACCATACTCTTCGTTGGGAGTATAGCAACTTTTTCGGACATAGTCTATGTTCTGCATAGTCTATATTTAAAAAGCTAACGATTCCTCACAGCTGTGAGGAAGCGAAAGGTTTTTAAGTTAGAAAAATTAACCGCCTTCACAGCTGTGAGGAACTGTTTGCTGAATAAATAATTTTGAAATCATGAAAAAATCGTGTAAGCCTTAGGGAGAATTTCACAGAGCATGCACAACCGAAGTTTAAAAATAAAAAGGTTAAAAAAATTAAAAGAATCTGCATCTGTGCTTTCTTATAGCTTTTATTATGTGCTCGCTGTAAGGCGCATCCTTCTCTATAAGCTCAACAATTGTTGAGAGCTTTGCAGCGGTTCTTCCTTTTTCCTTCAGATCTCTGAT
>JALTZZ010000151.1 GCA_027051165.1 archaeon
CTGAGAATATTAAAGACGATTTAAAATACAATGTTAGGAAAATTTTTATGAGAAGACCACAGCTAACCAAAGAAGAAAGAGAAATGTTAAAATCTGTTTTTAGAGACGACATCCTAAAACTTCAAGACCTCATCCAAAGGGACCTAAGCCACTGGCTGGAGGACTGAAATGAGTAAAATCAAGGTAGGTGTAATAGGACTTGGTTACTGGGGACCCAATCTTGTGAGGAATTTTTATCAGCATCCTGAAACAGAAGTAATAGGAATATGCGATTTGTCTTACGATAACATTGTGAAAGTTAAAAATAAATATAGAGATATAAACTTCGTAACAACGGGCTATAGAGAATTACTAAAACAAGATATAGACCTAATCGCCATAGCTACTCCACCAGAGACTCACTATGAAATAGCGAAAGACTGTTTGGAAGCAGGAAAGCATATACTCGTGGAAAAGCCGTTTACAAAAACTTCCCAAGAAGCGGAAAAGTTGATAGAGCTTTCTGAGAAAAATAACCTTAAAATTTTCGTTGACCACACGTTTGTATTCCATCCTGTTGTTAGAAAAATAAAAGAAATAATAGCAAACGGGGAGCTCGGAGATATATATTACTTTGATTCCGAAAGGATTAATCTGGGGCTTTTGCAAACAGGTGTAAATGTGATATGGGATCTCGCAGTTCATGACATATCCATCCTTCTCTATCTATTTCCTGATCTGGAGTTTGTAAACGTCCATGCTTTCGGCTCCAAGCACATTCATCCATATTACGAGGATATAGCGCATATAGTTCTTGAAGGAGACAATGGGTTCATCGCCCATATACATGTGAGCTGGCTTTCTCCTGTTAAAATAAGAAAGGTTATAATTGGTGGGAGTAAAAAGATGTTGTGGTGGGACGATGTTCATCCTTTTGAGAAGCTTAAAATCTACGATAGTAGGGTTGAAATTGACATGAAGAAGCAAGATCCGTTCTTTCCGAGTTATATAAAAGGAGATGTAAAAATACTTGCTATTGAAAACTATGAATCCTTACAAAAAGAAGTTGATAGCATAGTAAATTCTCTGAATAACGGGGAAAATCCAGAAGTTGATGGTATTGCTGGACTAAAGGTTGTTAAAATTCTCGAAGGCTGCGAAGAGAGTTTAAAGAAAAAAGCTGTCTTTAAAGTAAAATGAATAGGGAAAATTTTACAATAGTTCTAGATGGTTCTGGAACTGCCACTTCAATTTCCGTAATAAAGGGATTAAAGAAGCAACAAGAATATAAGGTAAAAATAATAGCTGTAGATATGGATGAAATGAATGCAGGGCGGTTCTTTGCAGATAAATTTTACATTGTTCCACCTGCTTCTTCTAAAAACTTTGTTGAGAAAATTTTAGAAATATGTAAGGAGGAGGAAGCGGATTTATTTATACCCATAATTGATATTGCATTTTTAAAGCTTTCTAAAAATAGAAATAAGTTCAATGAGATAGGAACTTTCTTGCTCCTTGCACAGGAAGAAACACTTAATATAACATCTGATAAATTGAAAACTTACGAATTTTTTAAGAAAAATAATATACCTACACCTCGTGTATTCAAAAGGGAAGAGGTTTACAATTTCCCGATTTTCGTAAAGCCACGGGTTGGAGGAAGAGCTTCTATAAATGCCTTCAAGGTTGAGAACGAAAAAGAGTTGGATGTTTACTTATCAAAGTTTCCTGACCTTTTAATCCAGGAATATATAGATGGATATGAATTTACAGCGGATTGTCTCAATTCGCTTGATGGAAAAGATTTTATAAATTGTGTTGTAAGGAAGAGGATTGAAGCTAAAAGCGGAGTTTCTGTTAAATCTGAGGTAATGTCTGGCGCAATTGAAGATAGAATTAAGAAATATATATCTTCTTTTTCCGTCAAACTTAGAATCCCGGGAGCTTATAATGTTCAGGGATTTATAAAAGAAAATGAAGAGATAGTATTTACAGAGATAAACCCTCGCTTTGCAGGAACCCATGCATTTACAATAGAAGCTGGACTAAATTCAATAAAATACATTCTTGATATGCTATGCGGTACAGATCCTGATGAAATAAAAAAGCAGATCAAGATAACCTATAAATTAAGAATGATAAGATATTGGGAAGAGATATTCATAGACGATGGAAAGATTTATAATCCTTGGAATTTATGGAGTTAGAGGTGCAGATGGTGAGCATACTTGAGAATTATAAATTGATCGTATGGGATTTTGATGGAACAATAGTTAAGCTCAATGTAGACTGGAATAAGGTAAAGGAGGAAATTTCAAAAAGGTATGGTGGTTCTTTTAAGGAAGAGTCTCCGTTGTCCATTAATGAAATGATTTACGAAATCAGAAAGTCTACACCTATTGAAGAAGTATTTCACATAATTGAAAAATACGAATCCGCCTCGGGATATGAACCTAACCAGAAAGTTGTTAAGATAATTAGAAAATTAAAAAAAGCAGGCAAGAAGCAAGCTATTTTAAGCGATAATATGAGTAATACTGTAAAGCGAATTTTGACTGAAGCTTCCATACATGACTGCTTTAGTTTGATAATTTGTAAGGATTCTGTTAGGAAGTTTAAGCCCGATACTGAAGGAATAAAGAGGATTTTAGAGTATTATAATATAGACAAATCTGAAGCCGTTATGATTGGTGATAGTTGGAAAGATAGGGAGTTGTGTGATAGGGTTGGGATGAGATTTATAGATGTTTCGGGGTTAACAAATTATGGATAATATGAGAAATTTGGATAAGATTTCTGAATTTTATAACGAAAACGATTTTGATTATATTCTGCTTTATTACGCTTTAAAAATATTTGAAAACTTAAGATTTGGAGATGAGTTCTTAGAAATGGGTTGCTCTATAGGCTTATCAACTAAATATTTATTGAACTATGCAAAAAGCATAGATGTGATTGAAGGTAGTGTAAAAAATATAGAAAAAGCAAAGAAAAGGATTGGTGATAACCCAAAAGCAAGATTTTACCATGATCTATGGGAGGATTTTAAATATCCTAAGCAGAAATATTCAGATATAATCTGGTTCAGAGGAATAGAACATGTTGAGAATCCTTTGCCTATATTGATTAATATTAAAAAAGCTTTAAAGCTGAATGGAAGAGTACATATTACTTTCCCGAATGCTTTATCTCTCCATAGAAGATTGGGTGTTTACATGGGTATATTAAAAAGCCCTTGGGAATTCAGTGAAAGAGATATAAAGTTGGGCCATTATGATATATACGATCGTTTTGAAGTAATTAATCTTCTGAAAGAAGCTGGTTACAAGATTTTAGATTTTCAGGGTATTATACTAAAACCACTACCCAACGATAAGATGATGGAACTTTACAAGGAAAACCCAAAACTGATAGAAGCTCTATTTGAGATAGGAAAGGAGCTTCCTGATTACTGTGCAGAGATTTATATTTGTGCAACTCCTGAAAAGAGAGATGAAGATGAAAATAAAGGCAAAAGTTGAGGGAAATAAAATTATAATACCTAACCACTTCAACCTGCGGAGTGGGGAAGTTTGGTTAGAAGTTAGGATACTAAACTACGATCCAAGGGAACATTTAGAACTTTGGGAAAACCACTTAAACGAAGAAAAGAGAAAAGAAGAACCTGTAAATTCAGATATTATTGAATCTGTGTCAAAGGAACTTGGGTTAAAAGGTATAAAAGTGGAGGACTTGATAGATGGCAAAATCTAAGTTTGTCCTGGATGTTAATATTTTACTAGATTTCCTCCTTGAAAGGGATGGATACAATGAAACTTCTAAAGTTATTGAGTATCTGATAAAACAAAAAAACGGTTATATCAGTGCCTCGTCCATACCAATAATACATTTCATGATTGCGAAACATCGCAAAGAACTTTTGAAGTTCTTGCCAAAAATACTAAACTACTTCACCATATGGAAAGTTCCCTCGTATATAGATTTTGAACATCCTTTAGCTCAAAAAGATGTGGAGGATTACATGATTCACATAACCGCTGAAAGCCTGGATGCTCACATAATAACTCGGGATGCGGATTTTTTATCTCTCTCCGATAGGGCTGTAAATATAGATAAATTCTTTGAAATAATACGAGAAGAAAATAAAATTAAGCATGTTCCATTTTTGGATCTTAAGACTCAAAACATAAAGATTTTCCCGAAAGTAGAGCGCAAACTGGATGATATTATAAGCAATTCCCGATTTGTATGCGGTAAATATGTAAAAGAGTTTGAAGAAAGATTCGCGGATTACCTGGGGGCGAAATTCTGCATAGGTGTAAACTCTGGCACCAGCGCACTAATAGTAGCTTTAATGGCAATAGGTTTAAAACCCAGCGATGAGGTAATAATGCCCGTAAACACTTTCATAGCTACAGCGGAAGCTGTATCCATACTGGGAGGCAAACCGGTATTTGTTGATATACATCCGGACTATTACACAATAGATGTAAATCAAATAGAAGATAAGATTACAGAAAAAACTAAAGCGATAATACCGGTTCACCTGTATGGACAGTGTGCAGATATGGATCCTATTATGGAAATAGCTCGCAAATATAACTTGTGGGTTATAGAAGACGCTTGCCAAGCTCATGGCGCTGAATATAAGGGTAGGAAGGCAGGAACTATAGGACATATAGGGTGTTTTAGCTTTTATCCGGGAAAGAATTTGGGTTCTTGGGGTGAAGCAGGAGCTTGTGTTACAAGTAGTGAGGAGTTAGCAGAAAAAATGTATAAGATAAGAAATCATGGAGGCATTATAAAATATCAGCATGATATATTGGGAGGGAATTTTCGCATGGAGGAGATACAAGGAGCAGTTTTGACGGAAAAATTAAAATATTTAGACGAGTTTAATAGTATCAGAAAACATGTAGCAGACCTATATAGAGAACAACTCAAAGAATTAGAAGACAGAGGCATTATTAAATTACCTAAAGAGGCCCCGTATAGCAAGCACGTGTTCCATTTATTTGTAATCCGAACTATCTACAGAGATAAATTGATGTCTTCCCTTAAAGAGAACCATATTGGTTGGGGGATACATTATCCAGACCCACTTCACATGTTAAGTATGTATAAAAGTTCTGAAAATTTTCCTGTTGCTGAAAATATAAGCAAAAAGATCGTTAGTATACCCATTCATGAATATGTAACAGACGCAGATGTGAAGCGTATAACAAGGGTTATAAAGTCAGCTTTCAACTTAATTTAGCAACTGGAGGGTTTAAAAATTGAAGGATCCAAAAGTGAGCATAATAATGTCGAGCTATAACCATGAAAATTTTATAGAGTATGCTATTGAGTCTGTAATTGCCCAAACTTATGAAAATTTTGAATTAATTATAGTTGACGATTGCTCGGAAGATGGAAGCGTTGAAATTATAAACAACTGGCTCAAAAAAGACAATAGGATTAAAGCGATCTTTCATAGCAAGAATGAGGGTATAGCAAGAACCTTTAACCATGGATTAAGAATAGCTAATGGTGATTACATTTTAATAATGGCTTCCGATGATATGCTCAGGTGTGATGCTGTAGAAACGTGCTTAAATGTGTTGCTTAGAGAAGGTTGCTGCTGTGTTATTTTTGATGCCGAAATCATTGATACAAACAATGAAACCATAGGACTGCGATTCTCTGATATGTATGGTAAGCCTTCTAAGTTGAAAGGAAAATTCTTTAATGAGTTAGTAAGGGGCAATTTTATAATGACCGGCATGGTAAAACGCGACATTCTTTATAAAAGAAAAATATTATTTGACGAAAGATTAAAGCATTTGAATGATTGGTTATTCTGGCTGGATATATCTAAGGTGTGCGATTATTGTTATATAAAAGAACCGCTATATTTCTACAGAATACACCCCACAAACTCTTCTTTGAAAAAGGGTGAACATGTGCAAGATATACCAGAGATGTATAACATATTAGCACAGAAATATAGACTTGGCAGAATAGATAGAAGTTTTTTTATGAAAAGAATCGCAATAGAATACTATATGGGGTATTTAAATGACGCAAAAAACACAAGGGAATACTTGCTACAAGCTTGGAGGCTCAACCCATTCAATATAAAGTTATTTATACTATACATGTTAAGTCTGCTGAATCCGCGCATAATCAAAGCCATAAAACTTCTAAAAACAAGCCTGAAGATGTTTTTTCTGAGGAAATATGTCAAAAATAGGGAAATACTTAAGATTATCAAGAGAAGATATATAAATTGACCCAATAGCATGTATGGTAAAGTGGCCGCAATAATAACTTTATATAATCCAAATTTGGAAAGTTTCTTAATAAATCTGGAAACTCTTCTCCCTCAGGTAGACCTGATCTATATAATGGATAACTCTGAGGAAACTCATATATCTAAACAGATAGAAGCACTGTTAAAAAAATATGATAGTAAGATCTCATATATAAAAATGCCTTATAATAAGGGTTTGTCTGCTATAAACGATGGAGTCAAGCTTGCTATTAAAGAAGAAGCAGATCATGTTTTGTTACTGGATCAAGATAGCAGACCAGAAAGCAATATGGTAAGTAAGTTAATTGAAGGATTAAACCATGTTACAAATAGATTGGGTATGAATGTGGCAGCTATTGGACCCACACATATAGATAAGAATACAGGAAAGCCCTTTAAGAGGAATATATGTTGTCTTAATCTGCGAGAAAAACCTATTACAGATAATTTGATAGAAGTAGATCAGTTGCCTACGTCAGGCATGCTAATACCCATTTCAGTTTTTAAAAACGTTGGTTATCTTTGTGATAAATTGTTTTTAGACATTACAGATTTTGAATGGTGTTGCCGTGCGAAAAAGAAGGGAATGTGTGTAATAAGACATAGAGAAGCTTTCATTATACATGAACTAGGAATAGGAACTAAGCGTTTTTTTACTCTTCGAATATAGCGTGCCTGCCCCTCATAGACACTATTATCTATTTAGAAACAGTGTTTTTGTTATACTTTGCAGTTATGCGCCAAAATATATGCGATTTTGGGATTCT
Source organism: archaeon (assembly GCA_027051165.1). Taxonomy (GTDB): domain Archaea; phylum Hydrothermarchaeota; class Hydrothermarchaeia; order JALTZZ01; family JALTZZ01; genus JALTZZ01. Next base: position 7,039 of record JALTZZ010000151.1, read on the forward strand.
TTCTATGGAACTATCCGTTCGGATACATATTTCTCGGTGATGGGGGAGCTTATCTACTCGGGTTCCTGTCAGCCTCTATCGGAATCCTTCTTGTGAACAGACATCCTGAGGTTTCTCCATGGTTTCCTTTTTTGCTGGTTTTGTACCCAGTATGGGAGACTTTGTTTTCTATATACAGGAGAAAGTTTCTTAGAAGGCATCCTCCTCACATGCCCGATGCATCGCACTTTCACCAGCTTCTATACAAACGCATAACCAGAAAGTTCCTCGGTAGAAACCTGAGCAAGCTTGAGAGAAACTACATGACCAGTCCGTTCCTGTGGGTGATGGAGCTCATGTGTTTCATTCCAGCTGTCCTTTTCTGGAAGGACACTTATTTTCTTATGTTCTTTTCATTCTGTTTTGTGATATTCTACACATGGCTTTATTTCAGGATAGTTAAGTTCAAAACGCCCAGAATACTGAGGTTGAAGCTATGAGTGTAAAGGTTCTGGTGACGGGAGGGGCGGGATACATAGGTTCTCATGTGGTGAAGCTACTTGGGGAAAGGGGTTACGAGGTCCTTACTTACGATAATCTTTCTACTGGGCACGAGTGGGCGGTTCTATACGGTAAGCTTGTTGTTGGTGATCTGGCGGACAGAAATATGCTGAGAAAGGTTTTTGAAGAGTTCAGGCCGGAGGCTGTTATGCACTTTGCAGCTCACATAGTAGTTCCCGAAAGTATAAGGAAGCCACTAAAATACTACAGCAACAACGTGGCGAATACTATCAACCTCTTGGAGGTTATGGAGGAATTTGGTGTAGATAAATTCATCTTCTCCTCCTCAGCGGCGGTCTACGGTGTGCCTGAAGAGATTCCTGTGTCTGAGAGTGCTCCGCTGAGGCCTATAAACCCCTACGGCGAGACTAAGGCTACTGTTGAAAGGATCCTGAAGGATCTGTCCAGATCAGGTAAAGGGTTCAGGTATGTTTCCCTCAGATACTTCAACGTGGCAGGAGCGGATCCGGAGGGAAAGATAGGGTTTGCCTACCCGAATCCTACCCATCTAATAATAAGGGCGGTCAAAGCTGCAAAGGGGGATCTCAGGAGGCTTGAGATATACGGGACCGATTATCCCACACCGGACGGGACCTGTATAAGGGACTATATCCATGTAACCGATCTTGCGGAGGCTCACATTATGGCTCTTGAGTTTCTTTTAGATGGTGGGCAGAGCGAGGTCTTCAACTGCGGATACGGACACGGACATTCGGTGAAGGAAGTCATAGACACGGTAAAGAGGGTTACGGGAAGGGACTTCTCCGTGGTGGAGACCCCCAGAAGGGAAGGGGATCCTCCTATTTTGGTGGCGGACAGCTGTAAGATAAAAGACAGGCTGGGTTGGGAGCCTAAATATGATGATCTTGGGTTTATAGTCAGAACCGCCTGGGAGTGGGAGCTGAAGGGTTTAGTTGTGTAAAGAACATCATAAACTGCGATTAAATTAATATAACTCATATTTCGGGAATAAGTGTGTAACGGAGTTTCGAGGATGTCAACTTTTTCAAGCAAGGGAACCCCTCCTGGAGGAGGGGTTAGAATTGAAGTATGAGCGCTGTAATGCTTGTAAGAGAACTACTTGATAAAGTTTACCACTGGCACAGAGTTCCTTCA
>JALTZZ010000152.1 GCA_027051165.1 archaeon
TAAATCCTTTGCTAATTGGGTTTATCTTATTTGTGCTACTAGTGAATGCTATATTTAAGACTTTTTCAACCTCATTCATAACCCTTCTCTTCAGAGGTACTCCAAAGCAAGCTGCAATGTCTGGTTCGTTAATGATGTCAATAGGAGAGTTTTCCTTGTTGCTGGCTGATAAAGGAAGGGAATTTTTTGAAGGTTTTGATGTGTTTAGTTTTGTTTCAGGTTTGGTTTTAGTTAGTTCAGTTCTTGCATGGTATTTTCCAAAGCTTTATCCAGCTTATGCAAGCTATTTAATAAGAGTGGTTAACCACTCCTCATCCTTGTTCAATGTTCTAAGAAAGAAGTTAGTTATACTTAAAGAAGATAAAAAAATATTTTATGCGATCCTCTTTATCCTAGCATTTCCACTTTCTAGCTTAATATTAAATAGTGCTCTTCCTTTACCACTCTTGTTGCTTGCAACTATTTCCTTAATATTTATTGCCACATTAAGAGGTAAAAAAAGAAAAAATAAAAGCAATTAACCCTTAACAACTCCTACTGGTTTTAACTTTGCCACAACATCACTTATTCCTGCTAATTCAACACTCCTAACAACAACATCAACATCTTTATAAGCTTGAGGAGCCTCCTCAGTAACTCCTCTCAAAGTTTTGCTTCTTACATAAATACCCTTATCCAAGAGCTGTTTTAAGAGGCTCTCAGCCCTCCAAGTTTCTCTTGCCTTTCTCCTACTCATCCTCCTTCCTGCTCCATGGCAAGAGCTTCCAAAGCTTATCTCAAGTCCTTTTTCTTTTCCAACTAAAACATAGCTTGAGGTTCCCATACTACCAGGAATTAGGACAGGTTGACCAAGCTCTTTAAAGATATTTGGCAAGTCCTTGTGGTTTGGAGGAAAGGCTCTGGTTGCTCCTTTTCTGTGTATAATTAAGTCAAATTCTTCTCCCTCAAAAACATGTTTTTCAAATTTTGCTATGTTGTGGGCTACATCATAAAGGAGAGGCATTTCTTCCTTTGAGATTGAATAGAGCTTATCAAAAACCTCTCTCACAAAATAGGTTATTATTTGTCTATTTGTGAATGCAAAATTTATGGCAGAGTTCATAGCACTCAAATAAGATTGGGCCTCCTCCCTATAAAGAGGGAGATAAACTAACTCCAAATCAGGAAGGAAAAGATTAAGCCTCTTTGCTATTGGAAGGAACTCTCTTATATAATCACTAGCTATTTGGTGTCCATAACCTCTAGAACCACAATGGATCATAATTACTATCTGCCCTTTTTGTAATCCAAACTCATTTGCTATTAGAGAAAAAACCTTCTCAACAACTTGAACTTCTAAAAAGTGATTTCCAGAGCCCAAAGTTCCTAATTGAAATCTTCCTCTTTCCTTAGCTTTCTTTGATACTTTGGAGGGATCTCCTTTAACTCTTCCATACTCCTCAATCCTTTCCTTATCTTCTTTTAAAGCAAATCCATTCTCAATAGCCCAATCAATTCCTTTTTCTCCAACCTCATCAAGCTCTTCTTTTGAAAGCCTTATTCCACTTTCACTTCCAACACCAGAAGGAACAGATTTGTAGAGAGCATCAACCAACTCCTTTAAATTAATCTCACTAGCAAATAGAGGGGTTTTTATTAACCTAACTCCACAATTTATATCATATCCAACCCCTCCTGGAGAAACAATTCCATTCTCTTTTTCAAACGCAGCAACCCCTCCTATAGGAAATCCATAACCTTCATG
>JALTZZ010000153.1 GCA_027051165.1 archaeon
ACTGTGAAATTTATGAGCACGTTAAACATAAGTGTTGACCGAACTTACTATGGCATAATCCTTAGCACAGTGGTAATGGGTTTTATATGGAGTATAATACTGCTTAAAGCAGAAAAAGAGAGTTCCATGAATTGATAATCATGAATTTTGGTATGTGATGTTCTCGAAGTACTTGCAGCTAAAATGATAAAGTTTTATTTGGATTTATCAAAAATTTAAATAAATCATATATTTTTATTTTCCATTTAAAGGTTTTAGTTATAAACTAAAACCTTTAGCTCCGAAATTAATAAATAGGATATACCCACTTAATTAATATTTAAAGGTGAATATAATGAGTAGTGTGAGTAAAACTTTAGCCGTAATATCCTTGGTATTGTTGTTTTTAAGTGGTATAATAGGTTCAGTTACAGCTGCTACGATTAATGGACAATACTGTACCGATTGTAAAATAGACAATCAACTTATTAAGAAAGCAAAACTTGTGATAAATAAAGAAAACATAAAAATATACAAGTCTGAATACAATGGAAAAATTTATCTACTGAAAATAACAGAAAGTAAAACAGAAGATGGAAGAGTTGTTGGAAAAGTACAGATTGCAATTGTACCTGATAAGTTTAAAGGTAAGCTTCAAAACATTAATCCAAACGTTGATATTGATTCCTTTCAAGCATTATTTTCATGGGAAGACATAATTAAAAGATACGAAATATTTCTTGATACACTTGATGAATGTAAAGATGGTAGGAAATATCATCACTATGTAGGAGTTACGTTTGAACTTGGAGGTGCTGCGGGTGCTATTGAAGATGCTATACTAAGCTGGGCTATTTGTACATTGATTGGTATCCTAATAACAAAATATCCCGTACTAACAGGACTTGCATGTGCTATAGTAGTAGCTCTTATACTATATTATTACCCAACGGAAAAGACATTTACTATTGGAGCATGGGACTATGATTTCTGGATATTCCGCATGAGTGCAGATGGAATAGGAAAAGGCTGGCATACTCCAGTATCTGAAATGATAGCATTCACAACCTATCCATTTCATAGACTTACTTGGTAATTTTTAATTTTTTTATATAATTTTTAATAAATTTATTAAGATGAAAAAAATAGAAACGAACCTTGAGATCAAATCAAATAAGGAAATAAAGTTACTATTAATTATAGCAATCGTTGTTACAATTGTCATGTATATTGTTCATTTGGAAGTCGGTTTCCGTTATACTGTTATGGGATTGATTTCAGGTTTTGTATTTGGGATATACGTATCACTCGTTACAGCATTGTTAATCTATTGGAAAGCTTTAAATTTTAAAAGAATAGTTATAATGTCAGCATTAATCGTTGTAGGAGCAGCGATCTTTAAATTTATGATACCTGATGTGTTTAAGTCTGAAAATGGTTTAAGCTTTATAACTTCCATGGTTTGGACTTATGTCATAATGATGATTATAGTTTTAAGAGAGATATTGAAAATAAGATGATTAAAATGAGAGATTATTCATTTATTTAAGAATTTGGAGTGATTTGGAAATTATGGAAATTTTTAAAATTTTGGAAAATTTTGTTTATTAATGAGGGTGTATGGATCGGTTATATAAGGTTTCAGAGGTTGCGAAGAAACTAAATGTTTCAACAGCAACTATTAGGAAGTGGATTAGGTCAGGAAAGTTAAGAGCGAAGAGGGTAGGTAAGTTATGGATGATACCCGAGAACGAACTCAAACGTTTTTTAGGTGAGAAACCTAGAGAAATAAGAGCTGCTATCTATGCAAGGGTTAGCTCTCATAAACAGAAGAAAGATGGAAATCTTGAAAGACAAATAGATAGGTTGAGAGGTTATTGTTCAGCAAGAGGATATAAGGTTGTTGAAATTATAACAGATGTTGCTAGAGGATAGATTGAAGAAAATAACCACACTATTAGCAGAGATAGGTAAGCAATATAATGCTGACCTTGTACGTGAGAATCTTAGCGATTTAAAGCTGAATGATAAAAGGAAGAGTAAGCAACTAAATTATAGATTATCGACTTTCCCTTATCGTAAATTCATAACATGCCTCGATTATAAATTCTATGAGCGAAAATTAAACGTAGATAAAGAAAATTCCAGAAATACTTCCATTACTTGTCCTGTATGTGGTTATATTAATAAGAAAAACCGTGTTAGAGATTTATTTATATGTAAAAAATGTGGCTTCACTTTCAACATCCATTACGTCGCTTGTCTTAACCTCTTCTCCCGCTCCAATGACGGTATCGTAACCATCAGGAGCGGGAGATTATTCCTCATATCTCGTAAGACCGCTCATGTGGTAACGGTCAATGTAGCTCCCAATGACGCACCGATAATAAATGACGTGCTGAGAGTGAAGCCCGTGCACATCTCCAAAATACTCAAAATCTCCAAAATTTAGTGCACGGGCAACCACTATGAGAGAAATATCTGCTATGCACTGGGATTCTTAGGAGAAGGAGAGGGTTTCAGGAAAGAATGGCAGAATCCGTGACGAAGATACTGAGCGACTACACCGCTCTGAGAGATCCAGAAACAAATGAGATTTACGAGGTTGAGAGCTTTGCCCAGAGATACTGGATAAACGACGAGGGGCATATTCTCGGCACGGATTGGGATGTTTCTGAGAGCAATCTCTTAGCTAAGAGATGGAGACCTTTCGAAGAGAATCTAGCTGGATTTGTCAGAGATATGTGGGGGGTGACTTTTATTATTTTTTAATGATTTTTAAATTTTAAAATATAAATAGTTTTATTGTTAATCACCAAAACACTTTTATATATCAAATTATCAAAATTTAATTATATCATAATATAAGGCTGAACCTCAAAGACTGCAGAAGAAGGTTGTGAGCAGCTTTGCCTGCTGCTTGCTCCTTCTTCTGCAGGTTTTAGAGGTTTGGCTGTGGAATCTGAATTAGGAAGTGGAGAAAAGAATGAAAATAAAAATAAAAAAAATAATAATGCAAAAATAATAATAACAATATTGTTAGCAGCGCTCTTAATAGCTTCAGCGGTTCTTATGATGCTTAATAAAAATGGGTTATCTATGGCTTTCTTTTTCTCTACAATATTTCTTTTAGTCCTATACATAATGGATGCCATGACAAAAAAAGCGAGAGAAAATTTTATTAAAAATAAGAATATTGTAGAGGAGCTTAAGAGCATTTCCGAAAAGCTTTATAAAAAGGTGGATGAAGATACTATAAGAAGACTTAATTTAATTCTCCTCTACTTGGAGGATTCCTTAGATACCTTCAGCAAGAGGGAGATAAGAAGGGCTTTAGCCTTTTCCATAACAATGTTCTACTTTACCGTGATTTCTTTAGCTATTTTTGGAAACATACCTGATACCGTTGTATCAAACGTTTCGCTCGTATTTCTCGTTGTGATTGCATTTTACTTTGGCTCTCGTGCCGTTGAGGATGGAATAAAACTTTATAAAGCGTTGAGGAGTAGTGGGAGATGAGGATTTTAATATTTGCTTTAGCGTTTTTAATCGCCCTGCTTAACGTTGGTTTTGGAGCAATGCCAGTAAGCAGCTGCACAGAGATAACAAATTCCGGAGTATACTACCTAACTCAAGATATCATAGGCAGCACAAACTTCACATGCATAAAGATAAACGTGAGCGACGTAGTTTTTGACGGGCAGGGGCACATTATAGACGGAACGGGTTACAAAGCTATAGATGTATATGCTTCAACGACTCTTTCAAACGTAACGATAAAAAACGTTAAAATAAGCGGCTGGACCAATGGTATATACTTCAGGGCTGACAGTGGTGGCATTTTAAACGTCTTTTTCAACAACACCGGGAAGGGTGTTGGAGACAGCATATACATACCCATAACGACATCGGGAATAATTCTTGACAGAATCACCGCCATAGATAGCAACGCTTTATATCTCGGCTCCGGAAACAATTTGACGAACAGCCTTCTCAGGAACACTCCACTCACCATTGTTTCTCAAAACCTTCTGGATAACGTAACCGTCAGAGACTACACCGGTACAGGTATTGTTGTAAACGTAGAGGGTAACAACAACACTATTCAGAACTGCAATGTTGTTAACAACACAAATAGCGTAGGGATTAGAATATATAAGGGAAAATACAACACAATAGAGAACTGTAACATAAGCTACAACCGCGATGGAATTGTTTTACAACACGACTTTCCGTATTCGATTACAGAAGGTAACAAACTGATAAACAATACAATAAGCTACAACAGTTACACTGGTGTGTGGCTGGTAGGCAAAAATCATTTCATGAGGAACAACAATATCTTCGGAAACAAATACAACTTTGGCGTTGGCTGCTTCTACTACGGTGGATCATCGGATCCAATAGGCTACTGCAAGCACGATATAGATACGAGCAACCTTGTGGATGGAAAGCCGATATACTATCTCATAGGAGCAAGCGATATAATAATACCGAGCGATGCTGGAGTTGTTTACTGCATTAACTGCAGTAACATAGCGATAGGAGATTTAACTTTTGAAAGGAACTACTACGGAGTGGCTCTTATAAACACGAGCAATTCGCTAATAGACAATGTTACAGTTGCAAACAATTACCAAGGAATACTCCTAAGCTATGCGTTCAACAACAGAATAGTAAACTCAAACATATCCTTTAACTACCAAGGCGGAATAAACTTTGAAAGGGCGAGAGTTGTCTATGGAGATGACCCGATAAACTACGCGGGCAACGGCAACATAGTTGAGAACACAACCTTAGCGAACAATGGATGGGCTGGCATAGAATTCGACTACCAGGGGGCAAACACAGTAAGAAACTCAAGGATTATAAACTCAACAACGCCTAACGGATACGGCATTTTAATAACTGAAGCCCAAAACATAACCGTAGAAAACAGCGAGATATGCGGCAACAGGTTTAGTGGTGTCTATATCAATCTATGGTCTTCCAATATAACGTTCAGATTCAATAAGATATGCAACAATAGCCATGGAATCTACATATTCGGCAGCACAGACAGTTTTAAAATCTACGGCAACAACATCAGCTACAACAGAGGGGTTGGAATTCGAGTTTACGGGAGAGGTCACGAGATACACAACAACGACATAAACTTCAACACGGGCTGGGGAATAGAAATATCTTCAGGCGGAAACAACATCTCGTATAACAACCTCTACGGAAACAGCCTTGGCTTCTCCTTCATCGGCATTCCAGCAAGTCCAGCAAGTCTATACAACATTATGGAAGGAAACATAGTAAACGGGGACATCTACTACCACTTGCTGAACGAAAACGGAGCAACGCTGAGCAATCTCGTTCTAACTGCTGATGATGTTAGCAACGCTGGAAAGATTACCGTTGTAAACTCAACAAACGTTTTGATAGAGAACGTAACAATATCGAACAACCATTATGCTGGAATTTACCTATACGAAACCAACGGCTCAATGGTAAGAAATGCAACGAGTTTCTCAAACGGTAGAGGCATATATCTGTATGAATCTCATGAAAACAGGATAGAAAGCTCGAACATTACTGGAAACATAATTTATGATGTAGACGTTGAGACATCCAACAACAACACGATTGCAGGCTCTCTGATTAAGAGAGTATACATACATTCTTCAATACATCCTTCGCAGAACACGAGCATATACAGCTCCGAGCTGTCAAGAGTTGTTGCGATTAATTCCCCGTATACAAAGATTATCAACAACACATTTTCAGAAACTATATCCATAGAAACAAATTCTCACCACTCCGAGATAATAAACAACACTGTATCAACAACAGGCACTGGAGTATCTATAAGAAGCTCTCACAACTGCACCGTAGAAAATAACACGATAAAGGGTGGCAGCTATGGTATAGATATTGGTAATGCTATAAACACGACTATAAGGAGCAACGTTATAAACGGTAGCACCACTGGAATACGTATACAGAGTTCAAGCACGAATAACACTGTTGAAAGAAACACAATCGTAAGCTGCGGATATGGAATAGCTATATATGGAAACTACAACAACATCACGAACAACCAGATAGAAAAGTGTAGCAAGGGGATATATCTCGTAAACGCGGTTAAGAACATTATAGAAAACAACACCCTTTATAAAAACGGATACGGAATTTACTTAAAGACATCAAACAACAACACGATAAGGGACAATGTTCTTATCTTAGATGGACTTTTTGTTGAAAGCTCATACAGCAACACCATAGAAAACAACACGGTAAACGGAAAGCCTCTTGTATATCTTGAGAATGCGAGCAATCGTGTTATCACCGATGCTGGGCAGGTAGTAGCCATAGATTCTGAGAACATAACAATCAAAAACCTAAATCTCAGCTACACCGATGTAGGAGTGCTGTTCATAAACGTAAACAACAGCCTAATATCCAGCGTAGTTATGGAATCCGACGAGTTTTATGGAGTATACATAGAAAAATCCAACAACAATACGTTGTCCAATAGTATAATAACTTCAGCAGATATAGGAATATATCTCAAATATTCGGAGAACAATACAATAATAGGTAGCACGGTAAACATGAGCAACTATGGAATTAAGCTCTATAGTTCTAAAAACAACCTAATCTATAACAACCTCTTCAACAACACATACAACGCTCAGTTTGTTGGAACATATGCAAACTACTGGAACATCACAAAGCAAGCAGGCACAAACATAATAAGCGGTCCGTATTTGGGTGGAAACTACTGGGGTAAGCCAAATGGCTTAGGATTCAGCGATACATGCCGAGACAGCAACGGCGATGGAATATGCGATAATTCAAATACGATATACACAAACAACATAGATTACCTACCTTTAACCTTTGAGAAGACACCTCCGAGCGTTGTAATAATCTCACCACAGAACACAACTTACAGCAGCTCCACAGTTCCGATAAATGTCTCAGCAAGCGATGCGAGCGGAATAAGCACGGTTATAGCGGAGATAGACGGAGCAACAAACTTAACTTTAAGCCTAAGCAACGGCTACTATACTGGCACTACTCCAGCTTTAAGCGACGGCTTGCACCACATAAGGATCTACGCAAACGACACCTTTGGCAATGTTAATTCGAGCGAAGTTGTTTTCTTTACCGTAAACGTGCCAAGCATAGATACAACTCCACCCTCTATAACCTTTGTAGCGCCAACACCAGCAAACAACACTCTGCAGAACTATAGCCATGTTTACATAAACATAACGGCCAACGAAGCTCTTAGCAAAGCATGGGTTGAGGTCTGGAACTCTACCTTCTACTTCGGCAACTACTCGCTTAACGGCTCTGCTAGGAACTGGTATGGTAACTTTACAAATATACCAGATGGCGTTTACTGCTACAGAGTATGGGCTAACGACACCGCTGGCAACATAAACAAGAGCGAGACGAGAATAATAACCGTAGACACGACACCACCAGCGATAGTGCTTTCTATTGCGAATGGCTCGTACATAGAGCAGTCAAAAGGGATTAACTTAACCCTCACTTCAAACGAAAACTTATCAGGAGCATGGGTTAGTATCTCAGGAGCAAAAAGCTTGGAGATTATCTTAAACGGCTCCGGTAAAGGCTGGCAAGCTAATCTAAGTTTGCCTCAAGGAAAATATGTTATGGTGGTCTATGCAGTAGACTTAGCTGGAAATGAGAACAGAACTTTAGTGAGCTTTTACGTTGTAAAAATTTATGAGCAGAATCTAGCTAACATAACAGCTAATGTCATGAATGTTATAATAAATACCACCGACGTTGTTATAAAAGCCAATGCTACTGCCAACGTTACCTTAAACCTTTCTGTAGCGGTGGCGAGCTTCTCCTTGTATCAAGATTTAAATAGAACAACAAGCTTCGGAAAGGCTGATAAGAGTGCTAAATATCTTGAAATCAAGAACAACTCAGCTGTGCAGAATGTGAGCAGAATAAGAATAGAAATTCACTTCACGAAGGCTGAAATTGGCAATCTTGATCCAAATACTTTAGCACTCTTTTACTGGAATGAAACGGTTTGGATTAGTACAATGGAATATAAGAATAAAACGATACCAGATACTAAAGGTGGTTTGAAAGTTTACGATGCAGGTAGATACTATGATGGAAAAAGAGGATATGTTTATGCTGTAGTAAACCATACAAGTGTATTTGCTATAGGAGGAAAAATTAAACCAGTAGTAGTCTCTATACCTAGCACAGATGGTGAATATTCTCCAGAAGTTGTTATATTAGCAAATAAAATAGATTTAAGTCTTGCCAAAGAACTTATAAAAAAACTAAAAGAAAATTGGATAAAAGTTTATGTGACAAACGTGAGCAATTTCAGTGATTATAAAACAAAGCGTTACATAATAATTCTTGGTGGACATAAAGCATACGAAGGAGTAGGAGAAATAGTTGAAAATATAACAACAAAGGAAGAAAAAATAAATATAAGTAAAGGAAAAGTGTTTATTAAGAAAAAATCTATATTCAGAAAATATCAAACAGTTTATATATTCGCAGGTGCGAATAGATTTTTAACAATGAAAGCATGGATTGAAAATATTGATAAAGTTTTAAGAGAAATTAAATACAATCTAAATT
>JALTZZ010000154.1 GCA_027051165.1 archaeon
CCCCACCATGAGCTGGCCGGTGCCCGACACCTTCATGATCGAGCCGACGGAATCGGAAAGCCGCGAAGAGCTCGACCGCTTCATCGAGGCCATGATCTCCATCCGCCAGGAAATCGACAAGGTGGCGCGCGGCGAATGGGACAGGGAGAACAACCCCCTGAAAAACGCCCCCCACACCCCGCACCTGCTGAACGACTGGCCTTATCCTTACGAGAAATCCACAGCCTACTTCCCGCTACCCTGGGTCGAACTTGACAAATTCTGGCCCCCCGTTGCTAGAGTAGACAACGTCTGGGGCGACCGCCACCTGATTCCCAAGTGGGAACGGGAAGGGGGGAATTGAGATAAAAAAGGTAGAGAACCATGGACTATGAAGAATTAGAAATAGAAGGGTACGGAGATAAAAAAGAAGAAGAAAAAGAGCCGTATATATCTTTTGACATAATGTCTTATCCATCGGATTATACTTTATCAGTGATACATGATATGTGGAAAAATGAAGAGATCGTGGTTCCAGATTATCAAAGAAGGTTTGTTTGGACAATAACTCAGTCTTCATTGCTTATTGATTCTTTCTTGAGCGGACTTCCGGTTCCTCCTGTATTTGTATATATAGATAAGGAAAATAAGAATGTAATTATAGATGGACAACAAAGAATTTTAACCATAATATATTATTTTGAAGGGTATTTTGGAGAGGTTGATGCAAAGGGAAGAAAAAGAGTTTTTAAGCTAAGCGGCCTAGATAAGTCGTCCCCCTATTACGGAAAAACATTTGAGGAATTGGACGAAATATATAAAAGAAAACTAAAGCAGTCTGTTTTAAGATTTGTAAACGTAGTTCAGAGAAGACCAAGTGGGAATGAAAGTTCGTTTTATATATTTGAACGCTTAAATACGGGAGGGACTCCGCTTAACCCTCAAGAAATTAGAAATTGTGTTTATAGAGGAGGATTCAACAGCATTCTCAAACAACTTAACAAATTAGATTATTGGAGGAGCGTTGTTGGGTCTAAAAAAGAAGACAAGAGAATGAAAGATGTAGAGTTGATATTAAGGACTTTTTCTCTATCAGGTGAAGATTACAAGAGTTATGAAAAGCCCATGAAAAGATTTATGAATTTGCAAATGGAAAAGCATTTAGATGGAAATACAGAAAAAGTAAAAAGGTTTATAAATAATTTTAATAATGCTTTAAAATTAGTAATAAATTCTGTAGGAGAAAAACCATTCCATATACATGGCCCGATAAATGCTTCAGCTTTAGATTCTGTATTAAGTGTAATTATATGGCATTACGATAGTGTAAAAGATAAAAATATAGATCAAATTTATAATAGCATCAAAAATAATGAGGAATTTCAAAAGTCTATTAAATATAATACTACGGATACTTCCGTAGTTAAACACAGAATATCGGTAGTATTGAGAGAGTTCGGATTGTGTGTATAAGGTATAAGAATGAAATATATTGAAAAGCTAAAGAGAAATGAGCTATTAATAAAATATTTATGTTACGAAAAAATTTTAAAAGATAATATCGATTCGTACAAAAAAATAGAAATAATGCCGTCTATAATAGGTTTCGTTTCTGCATTGTCGGTAACTAGTTATGAGCTTGCAATAAAAGATATATTTGTACAGCATGCAGGAAGTATAAATTCCGAGTTTAGAGAATTTATTGAAAACGCTATGAGAAGAATTA
>JALTZZ010000155.1 GCA_027051165.1 archaeon
TAAGCCGGCAGATAAATCTTGTAGAACCTTTCATAAGTTATTTCTAAGCTTTCGTTATTATCCACCTCCCAAGCGTTTACAGCGTTGTAAGCCTTTACAGGCTCTTCTCCGCTCAGCTTATAGCTTCTGTGGTATTCCTCAGCAAAGATTATGTATTATATCGATTTCCTTGCTAAGCTCAAGAAACTCTTCCATATCTTTTACGCAAATTTTAGAGTTTGCAGAGAAGATTTTTGAGATATAAGCATTAAACTTCCACAACTTCTAAGAAATCTATTCTTTTAAAATCCTCATCTAACGTGGCTATTCTTTTTATTCCATAGTATTTGCAAGTAGCTGCAATGAGAGCATCGTTTGGGAGCAAGCCATATTCTTCCACGATCTTAAACATTAATACATGAGATGCTGGAGAGAGAACTTTTATATTATACTCTTCCACAATCGTTGATATATCGGATATAACTTCCTTAGAAACATGTTTAGTAAAATCAGGATTATCTCTAAGATATTTTAGCAAGTCATAATGTTTTTCAATTCCAGATACAATTTTTGCTTTTTCTTTAATAAGGACATATGTCACCTCTTCAATGACATTTATAGAAGTAACCAACTCATAATCTTTTAATTTTTCAAAAGCATCTATACCATCTATGAAGAATGCCAAGAAAACAGAACTATCTACGAATATGGGTTCTTCTGTCATAGATTTCATCTCTCAGTTCAAGCATATCCGCTTTTATGCTTTTATATTTTCCCCTAAGCTTCTCTACATCCCTCTCTATCCTTATTCTTAATTCTCTACCTTCCTCTATATCAACCTTTTCTAATGGCTTAAATACACCGTTTTTGTATATAACCCTTATAACTTTTGGCATATTACTAATCATTTTCTTAACTTTATAAACGATCTTAAATATCCCTTTGACAGAAATTTTTCTTCCTGCATCTAATAGCGTTATTGGCTGACGACTTCTCCTCTGGATGGATTTTATCAATAAAAAATTTACAAATATTATACGGTATAAGTCCTTATTCCAAGCCTTTCGCAGACTTTTTTAGCGGATTCATCTATATAAGGTGAGGAAGCGATTATTTCATCTGGCTTTTTTCCAGTAACCTTTTCGTAGAACTTTGCCTTTCTGTAAAGTATAGCCACGTCGTTCTCTCCTATGTGCGACTTTACCTCAACAAGAATTATTTTGCCGTCCTTTATTACCAAATCTATGTCCACTATACTCGGATATCCAAATACAAAGCCTTCTTCATCGTTATATACCCACTTCTCCACCTTAGCTTTAAAGTCCTTCTCCAAAATTCCCTTAAGCGTTTCCCTAAAAGCTGCCTCGCTCATTATTCCCCACCTTGCCCCTAAGGCATCAAGCTTGCGGTTCATCGCTGAGAAGTCCTCTCTTAAACTCTTAACTTCCTCCCAGAGCTTCTCTTGTCCTTTAGCGAGCTGATCGTATTTCTCCCAGAGCTTTTCCTGCCCTTCTCTCAAGCTCTTAACTTCTTCCCAGAGCTTTTCAACATTTTCCCAGAGCTTCTGCAGGTTTTTACTCTGCTCGTCATACTTTTCCCAAAGTTTTTCTTGGCTTTCTCTTAAACTCTTAACTTCTTCCCAGAGCTTCTCCTGCCCTTCTCTCAAGCTTTTAAGCTCATCTAAGATTTTATCCATGCCTATAAGCCCAGCTACCGCATACC
>JALTZZ010000156.1 GCA_027051165.1 archaeon
CAACCTCTCTGAAGCCGCCCATAGCACTTACCCTTATCCAATACGTTCCTCTTGCTATTCTCATTCTGTGTATTCTTTTTCCTATTTTTCTGAGAATTTCCTTTCTTTCATCGCTTTTCTTGAGCATCAAAGTTCTTATGCTTTTGACTATCTGTGAAGGTATTGGTGGTGCTCTCAGAACTTTTGGTATCCATCCTATTGTTTTCTTTATTTCAGACAGCGTTGCTCCACCCTTTCCTATAACCAAGCCCGGCTTTAAGGCTTCTATTATTACTTCGCTGAAATGAGGATCGAATACTATACTTTTAATACCAGCCTCCTCTGGAACTATTTCGAGTATTTTCTTTCTCGCCTCTTCTTCTGGCATTAGAACACTTGAATCTGGTCTAACTATTATCCTCTTTCTTATCACTTTTGCAAGCTCCGTTATCGTTCCGTTGCTCAGAGCCTTTGGGTTCTTTGTATATATCACTACCTCTGGACCTTCAAAGTCTATTTTTGTGATCATTGCAACACTTGGTAAAGCTTCCTTAATTGCCTGCTTTATTTCACTTAACACATCAACGACCTTTATTTTTTCCATAAATACCACCAAAAAACAAATTCAACTAAAAATCAAAAATAAATTAAATTTTCTTTAAAATTTTTTCTATCTCAGCCTTTTCAAGCATCCTAAATCCATCTTTATCTATAACAGCTACATCTATTCCATCCCCACTCATCGCATCTCTCTGCAATGCTACTTTAACAGCCTTAATACCAAGCTCTATAGCACTTTTCATGCTCATATTTTCCTTATACTCAGCTTCTAAGATTCCGTAGCTGTAAACGGAGCCAGAACCTGTGGCTACATACTTATCCTCAATAGCTGAACCTAAGGGATCGAGGGAAAATACTCTTGGCTCTGCATCGTAGCCACCTATCACAAGCTGAACGATCATTGGGAAGTATCTGCTCGAAAACAGTATGTTTGAGACAAGGCTTGCAAGTGCGTTTGCACTCATTTCTTTTCCCCGCTTGAACTTGTATAACCTTGCTTCTGCCTGCATCCACTTTATAAGCATCTGTGCATCTCCTACAACACCAGCCACGGTTGCACCAAGATGCTCATCTATTTTAAACGTCTTCTTTACAAACTTATGTGCAATAAGGGTTCCAAGAGTGGCTCGCTTATCGCTTGCAAGCACTACTCCCTCTTTGCATGTTATACCTACCGTAGTTGTTCCTTTCAATTGTTGTATTTGCATGTTATCCATTAAACAACCTCCAGAAAAAGGAGTTTACTCCTCATCATTTTTTCCAATCTTAACATCTTAAAACTGATGTTATTGCTCTTGGTGACATTTATTTTAAAAAAGTATCCGTGAGCAAAATTTTTGAAATTATAGCAGATCTCGAATGTCTCCAAATCCACCAACTTTTGCTTCACCTCCAACAACTTTCATCTCCTTCTCTATTTCAAGCAGAAGCTTATCTCCATATTGATAATATCTCTGAATCCAAGAGACAACATCAGTAAGCCTTCTTATATTCCTTTTAACAAGAAACTCAAGTATAAGCTTCCTTTTTTCAAGCTCTATGTTGAGCTCCTTTAAATCCCTTCCAGTAGCTTTTGCCAATATCTGAAACAGCCTACTCGGCGTTCCTGTGGACGTTATTTTATCCCTCTTTATGTCGTATTGATAGAGCTTGTTGAGAAGCAAGTTGTTTCCCTCTATTCCAGCCACTTCACTTACTTCCTCTATCCTTCTAACAATTTTTCCATTTAGCATTATTTTGTTCTGAATTATTATCAAATCAAGAACCCTTAGCATCGTTATGGGAACGTTCATTGGAGAATTTGTTAATCTGCTTATTGTCTCCCTTGAGTTGTTTGCATGCAAGGTTCCCATGCAGCCCTCATGTCCAGTATTCATAGCGGTAAAGAGGGTTAATGCCTCTTCACCTCTTATCTCACCGACGATTATTCTGTCTGGTCTCATTCTTAAGCTGTTTATAAGCAACCTGTTAAAGTCAAGAGGTTTCCCTTCCTCGCTTATGGCTTCGAATCTAACAACGTGCTCAAGGGGCAGTTGAAGCTCTGCAGTATCTTCTATTGTTATAACTCTCTCATTTTGAGGAATAAAGATAGCTAAACAGTTCAGCGTAGTTGTCTTACCACTGCCAGTTCCACCTGCTATTATTATATTAGCCGGTTTTATTCGAAATCCTTCAACAGCAAGCCAAAGAAATGCAGCCAGATCGCTTGTTAATGTTCCGAATTTTATTAGATCTACTATACTAAAAGCTTCTCTCCTAAATTTTCTTATCGTTATTGTTGGACCTTCTAAGGCTGGCGGTGATAGGGTTGCATTTACTCTATCCCCATTCGGCAATCTTGCATCTAGCAGGGGATTTTCCTTATTTATAACTCTACCAGCAAAAGCTGCTATTTTATTTATTATATTCAAGATATCATTTCTTTGTAATATTAAATTTGTTTTCATCATGCCATACGTTCTGTGGACAACATACACAGGTTTGTTATCTCCATTAACCATAATCTCCTCAAGATTATCATCCTCAAGTAAATATTCAAGCTTTCCCAAGCCAAATATCTCATTTTTTATAAATTTTGCCACTCTCTCGTTGTAAGGCTCCCCTATAGAATTAAAACATTCCTTTAAGATTAGATCAAAAGCTTCTTTCATTTCTGGTATTATCTTCTGTTTTCCAAGACATCTTCTTAATTTTCTAAATAATTCTTTTTCTTTTGGAGACAATTCTATATCTACTATATATTTTGTTTCAAATTCCTCTTTTACAATTTTGTAGTAATCCCCCTCTTCGAGCACGTTCATTTTCATTCCAACCTTAATTTATTGTTATATTTATATATATAGTTTCAGTTATCGAAACCCGAGGAGCTGTATAATTGCTTTAATTCTTAAAACATTTCAGCTATAATGTTTGATGCTATTAAAACATCATTTATATCTATATGCTCTTTAGCAGTGTGCGAGAGCTCAAGCTTTCCGGGTCCAAAAATTAAAACTTCACATCCGTGCTCATAGAGATGCGAAGCGTCGGTCCAACTCTTAAACCCAGATATTTTTGGCTCAATCCCAACTTTTTTCATTGAATTCTTTAAATTTTCAACTACAATGCTATTTTCTGGGATTTCAAAAGGTTTTGAGACATCTATTAAATTATACTCAACGTTTTTCTCTCTAAAGTAGTTTTTTAGTATATTTTCTACATATTCTATATTCTGGTTTGGTAGAACCCTAAAGTCTATTAGAGCTTCGCAGTAGGCGGGGATGAGAAGAACCTTGCTACCGCCCTTTATATACTCAACGTTGTATTTGCTGAACCCTATCAGATCGTGCTTCTCTTTTAAGAACTCAAGCTCTTCAAACCCTTTTATAACATCTATTATTTTTTCTATAGCGTTCTCACCATATTCTATACAGCTTCCGTGAGCTTCTTTACCGTTTATTTTTATTTCGAATTCCAAGCTTCCAGCTTGAGCTATGCAGATGTTTAAATTAGTAGGCTCCATAACGATTCCACTCTTAAATCTATACTCTTCTGCAAGAACCTTTGAACCTAAACCAAGCTCTTCTTCGTCAACTGTAAATGCAATAGCTTTTTTTGTGTCCCTATTTTCTAATGCGATAAGCAAACTTGCTATACTTGCTTTTGCATCCGCAGACCCGGTTCCATAGACAACGTTGCCCTTGCTGTATGCTCTCGAGACAACTGGAACTGTATCAACATGCGTGCAGAACACAAAGCTTGAGCTTGGATTTACAACAATGTTGTATCTGTTCTCACTTACGTGCTGTCTTTCATAGTCCATCCCTATTTCCTTTAACCTTTTTTCAATGTATTTTAATATTTCTTTCTCTTTTCCACTTGGACTTTCTATTTTTACAAGATTTATTAGTTCTTCTCTTGCTTTTTTGAACATTCTTTTTTCCATAGATAATATAAACCTTATTAACAAAGATAAAATGTTATGCTGAAGGAAATGCTTGTAACATGTGTCAGAGGGCTTGAGGATATCTCGTGCAAGGAAATATACAAGATAACTGGCAGAAGATGTAGAAAAGCATGGAGCGGAGCTTTAAAATTAAGAGCAAGCTATAAGGACATTTTTCTTTTAAATTACACTTCGAAAACAATATCAAGGGTTATAGTTCTTTTAGCTGAAGAAGAGTTTAAAAGTTTAGACGATATATATAAAATTGTTAAAAATATAGATTTTACGGAATTCATAGAAAAAGATCAGAGTTTTGCTGTAAGAAGCAAGAGGGAAGGGAAGCATGATTTTACAAGTATAGATGTGGCAAGAGTAGTTGGGCAAGGTGTTATAGACAGCTACAGAGATTCTGCGAGAGTGAGGCTTAGGGTTAACCTTGATGAGCCAGACGTTATAGTAAGATGCTACGTTAGGCAAAATTTCTTCATGATTGGGATCGATACAACTGGGGATAGAGCCCTTTATAAGAGGGGTTATAGAAAATATCACCATCCTGCAAGCCTTAATCCAGCAATAGCGAATGCAATGGTTAGAATAAGCGAATTTAAGGAAGAAGAAAGCTTTATAGATCCTTTCTGCGGTGGCGGAACTATATGCATAGAAGCTGTGCATTATGTATGCAATGTTCCGAACTTCTTTAGAAACGATTACGCATTCTGGAAGCTGAGGTTTCTCGATATTGAGGAGTTCAAGAATGTTAAGAGAAAGATTGATGAAAAGGTTTTTATAAAGAAGCTGAACGTTAGCGGCTGCGATCTTTTTGAAAAACACGTGAAAGGAGCCAAGCTGAACGCTGAGAGTGCAAAAGTTAGCATTAACTTCTTTAAATGCGACGCAACAAAAATAATGCTTAACTATGATAAAATAGTTAGTAACTTGCCTTTTGGATTGAGAATAGGAAGAAAAAAAGTTGTTTATGAACTATACAAGCACTTTCAAGAAAATCTAAAAAATGGTGAATTTAAGAGATGTATTCTTTTGGTTGCAGATTATAAAAGATTTGAGTTTGATGAAAAAATTGATATCGTCTATGGAAACCTTCCAGCGCATATACTAATTATCAAAGGATAGAAGCTTCTCCAAAACAAGGGCATCTTCTCCATCTCTATAGTAGTGCTTTATAATTTTTGTTTCATGAAAACCGAGTTTTTTGTAAAACTTTATAGCCCCTAAGTTCGATACTCTAACCTCAAGCCAGACTTTCTTTATTCCATATTCCTTAAAGATATCAAAAATTTTTTTCATTAATATTGTGCCAATACCGCATCTTCTATACTTTGGATGAACTGCTATAGCGATAATGTGTCCTTTATCGCACACCACCCTTGCTATTATATATCCTACAATTCTACCGTTCTTCTCAGCAACCAAGAACGTTCTCTTGTGCAGATAGTATAGATCTAAAAGAAGTAAAGGACTGTAGGGATCTTTAAACGAAACCCTCTCTATTTCAAAAACCTGAAGTAAGTCTTTTGGTTTAAATTCTCTTATAATTATCATCTAATAGATTTTCATAAGCTAACATCAGAAATATCTGGGCTTCCAGAGTGAGAGTCTCTTTTCTTTAAGCTCTCTAACTTTTCTTTGAAGCATTCTGTAAACAGCTCCATGAGGCTTTCCGTTTGCAAGCATTAAAACAGCTTCCCTTGCCACTTGCACCTCATCGAATGTCCCTATAATAGAAACGGTTTTTCCATATATGGATAAATCTGCTCCAGTCATTTCCTCTATGAATCTTCTCGTTCTTCCACCCTCGCCAATTATTCTTCCCTTCTGCCTGATTAGAGCTTTTCTTGAGTCACCTACAATTTCTGTAAGGTCAATAATATTGAGAATATAATCATCGCTAACAAGCTTCAATGCTTTTTCTGGAGAAAATCCCCTACCTATGGCTCTTACAATATCCCTCGCCTTCCATACGGCAAGGACATCGTCGCTCAAATTTTTAATCCTAATTATACCTTCCTTTGAATCTATATAAAGCTTTACACTTAAAAGCTCCTCTATTTTCTTTTTTACAGACCCCTTCCTTCCTATAAGTATTCCCAAGCGTTCCTTTGGTATTTTAATGTATTCTATATTTGTTTCCATATAGTTTAAATTACTTAATTAACGTAAAAATAAAAATTAAATTTTGAATAAAAAAACAAAAAATTTTAGAACTCAACCTTTACACCAAGCGTTTTGTGGCAAGCACCGTTTGTGCATGACTGTGGCTTTGGTGGGTATAGATTGTTCTCTGCATGGCACGTCATGCACTCTTTTTCTGGATCAATACCCTCTTCCTTTATCCACTTGTTGTGATAAGCCCTAAGCTCCTTAAGCGTTACTTCTTTTCCAGCTACCTTTGTTGGATGTTTCATGTCAGCATTTTTGACATCAAGGAATTCCATTGGCTCTTTTACGCATGCTGAAAGCATCATTAGAAGAAATATCCCTAATATTATTAGCTTCTTCATTTTTCTCACCTCATTCCCACTTGAGAGCTTTTGCTACTAAATCGTGGACACCACCCACTTGCACTGGAACGTTCCAGTGCTTCATTACAAGCGGTAGCTGAGCCTTGTCTATGGCACATGGTGCGGCTAAGTAGTTGACACCGTGTTTCTCAACGACCTCTTTAACAGCCATAGCTTTTGGCTTTCCGCCGAGCATTCTGAGCTCCATTATTTCATCCGTGAGCAATCCACCGCCGCCACCGCAGCAGAACGTTTTTACCTTTATTGCATCCTCCCTCATGTCTATGAAGTTGCCCTCTGGGAGCACGTGCTTCAGTATGAATCTGTATTCATCAACGAGATTTCCAGCTCTCGCATAGTTGCACGGGTCGTGTAGCGTTGCTTTTACATCAGCGTTCTTGCTCGGATCAAATTTAAGCCTGCCCTTTCTTATCATGCTTGCCGTAAACTCGCCCACGTTCATAAACTTAAATGGTAGCGGACCGTTTAGCTGCTCCCAGAACTGCCTCGCGGCACGCCAAGCGTGTCCGCACTCACCAGCTATGACCCATTTTGCACCTATCTGTCTTGCAACTCTAATTATTCTTGCTGCAATTGCTTCCATTTCTCTGTAGCTGAAGAACAAGCCAAAGTTTGCAATTTCGCTTGCGTAGCTGCTGAAAGTCCAGTCTAAGCCGAGCTTGTTTAGCACGAGTATATAGCCGATAAGCGTATCAACGTTCGTGAAGAAGTCTGCAGACGGTGCAACAAAGAGGATATCTGCTTTCTCTTTGTCAAGCGGTATTTCTACATCAACGCCATACATGTCCTTTATATCGTCCTTTACGAATTCCAACGTATTTTCAAGAGCGGGCTTCGGAATACCAAGGTTGTTTCCTATTGTATGGACTTTTGCGATGACCTCCGTTATATACTTTGTCGCTAATCCAGCTTCCTCTAAAGCCTCTCTTGCAGCCATTGTTATTTCAGCCGTATCTATACCGTATGGGCAGAAAACGCTACACCTTCTACACTCCGTGCACTGATAGAAGTATGTATAAAGCTCCTTTTCTAAGTATTCCGGGGTTAAATCCTCTGCACCAGCAAGCTTTCCAAAGAGCTTACCGCCTATTGTAAAGTATCTTCTATATATCTTCCTCAAAATCTCTGCTCTACCAACAGGGGCATTTTTTGGATCCTCTGTTCCTAAATAATAGTGACACTGCTTAACGCATGCTCCGCATCTGACGCAGATATCAAGGAAGAGCTGAACGGATCTCCTTGATCTTCTAAGCTCGTTAAGTTTTCTTAGGAAAAGTCCGACCTTTTCTTCGTCGCTTGGCTCTGGAAACGGAACTTTTGTTTTTAAAACATCTATATCCTTTTGTAAAGCTTTATGACAGACATATTTAGCAGCATTACCGGGTTTTGGAGAAGTTTTAAACATTTCATCAAATTCGCTCATTTTATACCACCCCTCAAGGGTTTATTCAAACTCTTTTCTGTGTGCACCCTCTGGGAAGTAGTGCCATCTCGTTGGGCTCATGAATATTCCGCCAGCGTGCATTAGCTTGCTGAATGGGAAATACATTGCAAGCAGCTGAACAAGGAAGAAGTGTGTCAAGAACGCAGCATTGTCAGGTGGTGGAACTGGGCTGAACGACATTAAGCTCTGAATGTAATACTTTACATACGCAACGTCAACCCTTGAAACTTCCGTCATCCATATGCCGGAAATGACGATTCCAAGTATGAGGAGCAGAACTATGTAGTCTGGAACAATAGATATCATTCTTATCTCTGGATTTACAATCCTTCTGAGAAGGAGATACAAGCCCGTTATCGTTATCACTATTCCCACGAGTATTATTGCATCACCTATTGCAGCCCTGACACTTGCGTAAAATCCCGGTGGCATTGGAACAAAGAACTTGAATATATGTCCAGATATTGTTAAGAAGAGCCCTACATGGAAAAGCCAGCCACCAAGCCATAGTGTATAGTTACCCTTGAAGTTCAGCAGGCTTCTGAAGAATATAACCTCGGATAGAACCCTTATTAAACCTTGAGCTAAGCTCGTCTGCCCGGGAAACACTGCTATATTGTAGCTCGGTGTGTTCCACCATTTTACTATTCTCCATATAAAGCCAACCACAAGCACTAAAACCGCTATATACGGCAAATATACCCCTATAAACGTTGTTATTGCCCCCATACTCACTCACCCAAAGTCAATATTTCAGATGATAAATTATGATATACCAATATAAATATTTTTCTATAATTTCAACTTAATATTGTAAATTATTCCACAGGAACAACTTTTAGAAAATATTCACCTTACCTTTAGGATTTTTACGATATAGAAAATATTATTATATTTCATTTGTAAGTAATTATGATCAGTTATTATTTATTATATTCAACAGCTTTCGAATATCCATAGCGGTGTCTATACAGATTCTCAGCTTATACATGCACAGAGACAAAAAATAGATTTAATTTTGGGCAAGATAATGTTTCTATTTTGATATAAGGTTTTCAGCTCAGCCTTAAAAGATAGCCGATTTGCACCTCTTAAAAAATTTTGAGAGATACTATTTATATATCTCGTTATCATTTATTAGATAAATTAATGAGCGATGGTGAGGATATAGAACTAATGGATTTTAAGACAACGGAAGAAATAAAAGTCCCGGAAAAGCTTATAGATCAGGTTATAGGACAAGATCATGCTGTAGAAATTATAAAAAAAGCTGCGAAGCAGAGAAGGAATGTTCTCTTGATAGGAGAGCCGGGAACAGGTAAAAGCATGCTCGGACAAGCGATGGCAGAGCTCCTTCCTACAGAGGAGCTTGAGGATATTCTTGTTTATCCAAACAAGGAGGATAGGAACAACCCGATTATAGAAACCGTAAAAGCTGGTGAAGGAGAAAAAATTGTAAAAATGTATAGAGAAAGAAAGAAGAGTGTTGAAGCTCCAATAAATTTGATGTTTAAGCTTTTATTTTTAGCCATAGTCTTCCTCGTTCTCTATTACGGATTGCTCGTGTCACCCCCTCAGCCCTATGTTCTCTTCGCTGGAATAATAGCAAGTGTGTTTCTTCTAATGGGTAGGCAGTATATCAGGGTTAAAGACGATGTGCTCGTTCCAAAGCTTCTTGTAAACAACGCTGGAAAAACAAAGGCTCCGTTTGTAGATGCCACAGGAGCACATGCTGGTGCACTGTTTGGAGACGTTAGGCATGACCCGTTTCAGAGCGGCGGCTTAGAAACGCCACCTCATGAGCTTGTTGAGCCTGGTGCAATTCACAAGGCTCACAAGGGGGTGCTATTCATAGACGAAATTGCAACGCTTAGCATAGACAGCCAGATAAAGCTTCTAACAGCTATGCAGGAGAAGAAGTTTCCGATAACCGGGCAGAGCGAACGTTCAAGCGGTGCAATGATAAGAACAACTCCAGCACCATGCGATTTCATACTCGTGGCTGCAGGGAATATAGAGACCGTTGAGAAGATGCACCCTGCTCTACGCTCAAGGATAAGAGGCTATGGCTACGAGGTATACATGAACGACGTTATGGACGATACCCTCGAAAACAGAAACAAGCTTGTTCAGTTTGTTGCTCAGGAGGTTAAAAAGGACGGAAAAATACCACACTTCACAAGGGAGGCTGTTATAGAAATAATAAAGGAAGCAAGAAGGAGATCTGGAAGAAGGGGCAAGCTTACGCTGAAGCTGAGAGAGCTCGGAGGCTTGGTTAGGGTGGCTGGAGATATAGCGAGAAGCGAGGGTGCAAAATACGTCGAGGCGAGGCACGTTATAAAGGCTAAGGAATTTGCAAGAACGCTGGAACAGCAGATAGCAGATAGATACGTCAAGCTTAAGAAGGAGTATGAGGTCTACAAGACGAGCGGTGTTGAGATAGGCAGGGTAAACGGTTTGGCGGTTATAGGCGATGATAGCGGAATAGTTCTTCCCATAGTTGCCGAGGTAGTTCCTTCGCTGAGCAAAGAAGAGGGGAGAATAATTGCCACAGGGAAGCTCGGCGAAATAGCAAAAGAAGCCATAGAAAATGTGAGTGCTCTCATTAAAAAATATACTGGCAAGGATATAAGCAACTACGATATACACGTCCAATTTCTGCAGACGTATGAGGGCATAGAAGGGGATAGTGCAAGCATAAGTGTTGCAACCGCAGTAATAAGTGCCTTGGAGAACATCCCGGTTAAGCAGGAAGTTGCGATGACGGGTTCGCTGAGTATTAGAGGAGACGTCCTTCCAGTAGGAGGGATAAATCCAAAGATAGAAGCTGCAATAAAGGCTGGAATAAAAAAGGTTATAATACCAAAGGCTAATCTTAAGGATGTCATGGTTGATAGAAGTAAGATAGAAATTGTTGCTGTAGAATCTTTAAGCGAGGTTCTTGAGCACGCATTAGCAGTAGATAAGATAAAGCCAAAGAGAAGCATTGCATTTCTTCCAAGCAAGAGCAAAGAGAAGAGCATTGCCGACCTATAACTTTATTTTTCTACAGTTTTCTCTTTAAGTTCTTTTAACACCTTCTCTGCACGTTTTTTATATTTTTTATCAAAATCCTTCTTTAAAAAATCTTCAAGAGTCGAGATCCAGTCTTTTATCAGTTCTTTTTCCTTATCAGGAATTTTTTCTGCAATAAGCTTTGGCTTTCCCTCAGCACCACCTTCTGGCACGTAAAAATCTTTTATACTGTAGAACCCAGCCTTAAACAGAACGTATCCGAGCCTTGTTATGATTTCCGGAACTCCAATAGCGAGGCTCATTGCAGTTTCGCGATCGTCTAAATAGCCCACCATCAATCTCTCAACATTCAACGCTTTGGAAAGCTTCTTAAAGAATAAAATTTCAGCTTTAAATCCAAACTTTCTCTTTCTATCTCTTATTTTAAAAAATTTTTTATAATCTACCTCAGCCCAGGGCTTTATGTATTTCGTTCCGCTAAAGTATATCACTTTAGCAATAGGTTTTTCTGATATTTTTCTTCCTTTTTTAACATAAAGCTCGAAATATACTCCAAATTTTGTTTTTTTGGAATTTTTTGAGAAAACTTCATACTTATCTATTCTAAAAAATATGTCGATAATCTCACTTTTTCTATTCTTATAAAACCTTTTTTCAAATAAAAATGGCATTCTATATACATTTCCGCACTCAAGACATGTAACAACAATTCTTGAATTATGAATTCTGAACCTTGCATTAAATCCCGGTTTTAGGAGCGTTTTACATTCTTTACATATAAAAAATCTGTATTCTTTCGGTATTCTTACATTGTGCCTCATGGATATCTTTCTCGCAAGCTCAATGTATCTCTTAGCCCTCTCTCTATTTTCCTTGAAAATTTTATCTGCAAGCTCAAGAAGTTTTTTTATTCTCTCCCTTGCTATCTTCTTGGCATTCATCTCAGCATGATATTTCCATTTTTAAAATATAATAAGTTTTCGACCCACGAGCTATGTGATAAAAAGGTGATAACAATGCCGAAAAAGAAAAAAAGAAGAAAGAACCCTTATTGGGTTGAAGAAGATAATATGATATTTGGAAAGATTAAAAGAAGAAAATTAAGAAAAGATGAATATTATGATCTGTTAACAGGTAAAATAAAAAGAAAAAAAGGAAAATCCTTACTTGACGAGATATTTTAAACATGGTGATTCCTCGTGTCGGATGGAGTTCCAAAATATATAAGTAATGTAGTTGTTCTGGTATTTGTTTCTTTCATTTTCTGGCATATTAAGAAGGTGTTGTGTAATATAAGCCCAGATTACTGCTTTTGGATAAATATTAACGCCTATCTGCTCATTATAATAACTACTTTGTATATTATCGTAGGTGGAATTGTTATTCTGAGGGGATAGTATGAATTTTAAAGAACTTCCCTAACTGCTCTGTATATCGTGATAACCTCGCAGACAACAGCTAAGGTGTTTAAAGGCTTGTCAAAAATGCTTATTCTCTCGCATTCGTAGCCTTTGAAATCATACTGCTTCCTATAGTCTCCATGAGGGAAGGCTCCGACGATTACGCATATATTATCCTCTTTCATTAACTCCAAAAATTTTTTGTAGTTATATTCTGCTTTGTCATCCATTATTATTATCTTTCTCGGATTTATATCTCTTATAAGGTCTTCTATATCCATATCCCTCATTTCAAGCAAAATCTTTCCCTCAGCCTCTATTACTCTATCTTTAAAAAGTTTTTCAATAACCCCCTTAAATCTGTTGTAATTTTTTGGCAACCTTGTTTCTGGATTTATATAAATAATCTGGTCGTTTCTTGTGTGAACATAGCACCTCAAAGCTTTGGATTTGTTTAACGGAGATTCAAGGATGTTAAGCAGGCTTGCATGAACGATATCCGGTCTTCCTCGCCTATTGCCGTCTTTTAGCTCTCTAAGGGCTGCATGATGCAAACTTGAATCAAGAAGGATGTATTTTGGCTTCTTTTTAACTTTTTTCGCATGCTTAACTATTGCTCTGTGCTTCCATAGCTCCTTTGGAATTGTTTCAAGCTCCGCCTCTGCAAGAATTATGTGCAGCACGGTTTTAACCTCTTATTTGCTTTAAAATTATGATAATAAAGACGATTGCTCCTATTATCAGCAGTATATTTGCAATCACCATTGCATAGTGCATGTAGTATGCGAGCTTCTCTTTATCCTCAAGAAAGTTTTTCACAACCACCACCAGCCCCATTTAAATAAACTCGTCCATCTCATACTTTTCTTTTTCACCGAGCATTATATCAAGTTCATTTGGGGTTAGGATAATTTTTTTAAATTTTGCTGCATCATCTATGGCAACCCTTGGGCATGCGGTGTTGACAAATACATCTACATCAAAAGGTATCAAGTTTTCTTCTCTTATTTCATCGAGATAGATATAATATGGTTTTATTTTATACTTTTTAAGCTTTTCTCCTATAGCAAATGCCAACTTTAGCCTTTGCTGACCTTTCTTAGCCCCTATTATTATTCCGATCTTTTTTGGATTTTTTATCTTGGCTTCAAGTATCTTGGAGTATCTTATTTTTAAAATTCTCTCAACCTCTTTGCTTACGTCTTCTATTTTCCTTAGAACCGGATCGTATATAAGAACCCTCTTTCCAGTAGCAATAGCTAAGCCAATTGCATGGAACTTTCCAGTTCCTATGTATATGTATTCATCCACATCAACATCTTTTGCTGTTCCAAAGTAACAGCCAAGTATCTGCCCGTCATACTTTACTCTTCCCTTTTTTCTTCCTATTTTAACTTCATATCCCTTTTTCTCAAGGATTTCTTTTGCATGCTTAAGGAGGTGGACATACTGAATGCTCGCAGCGAGCCCAATTTTTCTGCCTTTTAAATAATTTTCTATAAATGAAAATCTTGCATCTAATCTTATATTAGCCCTTGTATCTATGAATACAGCCTTACTTTTTACTATTTTATTATGTGCAAAGTGAAACACTGCATCGACGATGCTTTCAAGCTCATAGTCAACATCACAAGCACCATAGCATGGATTCGCATCTATTATAACTTTGCAACTTGTTCTCCCCTCTATATATTCAGCAAGCTTCAGTGCATATATTTTCAGACCTTCTGGGAGCTGTAAAGCTACTGTTTTGTATCGTTTCTCCTTTATTTCATTTATTATAAAATCTAAGTCAAAATCGTAATCAGTAGGAAGGTCTTCCCCTCGCAATTTCCTTCTTCCTCGACTTAGCTATTTCATCTAAGACCCAGCAGGATAGATACCTAATATACTGTGCAACATCCGCTATCGAGAGCATGCCAACTACGCTCTTATCCTCGCTAACTATTGGTAGTCTTCTAATTTTATTTTTTCCCATAAGTTCGCATGCCTCTAATATGTCCATTTTCTCGCTTCCATAAACAACATTTCTCGTCATAATGTTTTTTATCGTGGATTTAGGATCAATTCCGTTTGCAACAGCCCTTATAACTATATCTCTATCTGTAACAATTCCAGAGATCTTCCCTTCTTTTGTTATAACAACTGTTCCTATATTGTATTCTTTCATGAGCTTTGCAACATTTTCTATGCTTTCACTTTCATCAACAGTTATAACTGGTGTTGTCATTACGTCTCCAACTTTCATAGAATCACCATAAAAATTAAGAAAAATAACTTAAACAATCTTTTCTTCAATCTTCCTTAGTCTATCTAAGCTTCCGCCACTTTCTCTTATAAGCTCCACAAGTTTTTCATACGCCTTTCCTTCCTCTATAGCATTTTTCGCCATTTCCACGCCATCTTCGATGCTCTTTACAACACCCGCTAAGTATATAGCCGCTCCGGAGTTGAGAAGAACGATGTCTCTCATTGCACCTTTTTCTATACCTTTTATAACTTCTAATGCTTTAATCGTGTTGTATTCTAAGTCTTTTGCGAGTATCTCCTTTATATCTGCTTTTTTAATATTAAAGTCCTCCGGCTCTATGTAGTATGTCTCTATCTTCCCGTTTTTAAGCTCGCTGACCTTTGTTCTTGTTGTAACCGATATTTCGTCCAAGCCCTCTAATCCGTGAACAACCATAGCCCTTTCTATGCCAAGCTTTAGAAGGACGTTGGCAATTTTTTCCGTTAGTTCCTTGTCAAACACTCCAAGGAGCTGAGCACTTGCACTCGCTGGATTTGTTAGAGGTCCAAGGATGTTGAATACTGTTCTAATTCCGAGATCCTTTCTAACCTTCGCAACATTTTTCATTGCTTTATGGAATATTGGAGAAAATAAAAACCCTATTCCTATTTTTTCTATTAATTTCTCGGTATCCTTAGGACTAATGTCTATTTTTACTCCAAGTGATTCAAGTATATCTGCACTCCCGCTCTTGCTTGTTACAGCTCTGTTTCCATGCTTTGCAACATATGCTCCAGAAGAAGCTGCCACTATTGCAGATATTGTGCTCACATTTATTGTTTTCACCTTATCCCCACCGGTTCCGCAGGTATCTATTAAGGTTCCATCAACCTTAGGATTTATTTTCTCTGCAAACTCTCTCATAACTCTTGCAAATGCTGTTATTTCGTCAATACTCTCTCCTTTAGCTCTCAATGCTGCTAAAAACCCAGCAACTTGAGCTTCGTTTGCATTCCCACTCATTATTATCTTCATCGCATTTTCCGCCTCTTCCTCACTTAGATCAAGATTTTCAACAACCTTCTCTATATACTGCCTCAGCATATCTACTGACCATCAATTATCAAATATAAACATTACTGTGGTAACTTGACCATTTCTAATACATCTCCTTCTTCGAGCTCCAAATCCTTAAAGGGAAACCTTACTTTTCCTTTTTTAATTACTCTTAAAACTATCTCTTTATCGGATAAATATTCGGAAATTTTACTTTTTTTATTTACAAAAACGAATTTTCTTTCAATAAAACCTTTTGTAAGGTCGAATGATTCTATCTCCGCCTTTTCGCTTAACATTATATCAACAATTCTTTTTCCGCTTCTTCCGTCTCCAAAAGGATTTTTTGCAGACTTCATTTTTTCATAAAGTTCGCTATCTTTTAAAATATTCTCTACGGTTCTTAAAATGCTGTCCTTCTCAACGCCAGCTATTATATTTCCACCGGCTTCCACCGTTTCAGGTCTTTCTGTTGATGTTCTTATCGTTATGCATGGGGTTTTTAGGATGATTGCTTCTTCTTGGACACCTCCGCTATCTGTCAGAACAATTTTAGCATTTTTAAGCAAATAGAGAAAATCTAAGTAGCCAAGTGGTTCAAGAACTTCAATATTTTTTAAATAATCCTCAAAACCAAACTCTTTAATCCTCTTTAGTGTTCTTGGATGAATTGGGAATACAACATTATTTCGCTTCGCAATCTCACTAAGGGCTTTTAAAATTCCTTTAAATCTATCTCTATTATCAACGTTTTCAGCTCTATGAAGTGTAACAAGGATATGATCTTTTTTTCTTATCTTTGCTTTTTTTTCAGCAATTTTTATGTTTTGGAGTGTTGCATCTACTATCGTGTTGCCGACTATGAAAATTTTATTCGGCATTATACCCTCGTTTATTAAATTTATAGCTGATTTTTCTGTTGGTGCAAAGAGAAGACTTGAAACATGGTCTGTTAATATTCTGTTTATTTCTTCTGGCATCTTCTTATCAAAGCTCCTCAGTCCAGCTTCAACGTGAGCTACTGGTATGTGGAGCTTAACGCTTGCAAGCGCTGAGCTTAATGTTGAGTTCGTGTCTCCTTGATTGACCGTTATATCCGGCTTCTCCTTTAACAATATTCTTTCTATCTCAGCGATTGCTCTGCCAGTTTGATACCCATGCGTTCCCGAACCTATTTCTATGTTGTAGTCGGGCTCTCTAAGCTCAAGTTCTTCTATAAATTTCCTGAACAGAAGCTCGTCGTAGTGCTGTCCCGTCGTTAGAAATATATAGTCAACTCTTCTTTTTTCAAGCTCTCTTATAACTGGACTTAGCTTTATAACCTCTGGTCTGGTGCTCGCAACGACAAGTATCTTCATAGAATCTTTTAAGCTAATTTTATTTTATATAAGGTTTTGTTATGCTGAGAGCTATGCTGAAAAATTATAAAAGATAGATGATATTAAGAATTTGCTACTGCTTGCATTCGGAAGCTTCTCACTTGGAGATAGAACTAAATAAAAATCGAAATAGGGAAGAATTCTGGAAGTTTCTGGAAAAACATTAAAATTCTATCCTCAGCGAGCTTGTAGTCTTTAAAAACTATTGTATTCAAACTTTTATAGTTTTAAAATCATTTTTTAAGCATTTTTCAAAATGTTACATATTATGTAACAAAAAATATATAAAGGATCGTAACATATATGGGCAGTGATGTATATCGTAGAGAATCATTTTAAAGATTATATAAGAGAATTGAGCCTTAAAATATTTTTAAGCAAAAATATCGGTCTTGAATTAAAAAATATAAGAAGACAACTTGGATTAACGCAAAAAGACGTTGCAGAGTTTATGAATTTGAGAAGGGAGACTATTTCAAGAATAGAAAACGGTAGCATAAATCCAACCTTTGACTACATAAAAAGATTCGTTATTTTTATAGCTCTTGTGAAAATATTTAGAGATATATCAGCTCTCGAAGAAATGGGTGTTTATCTCTCGCCAAATGTTTTGAGGGTATCCTTTAATATTAGCATTGCCGATCTTGAAAAGGCTTCCGAGCTTGGAATGAAAACTTATCAAAAACATAGAGAAAAAATGATCAAAAAGGTGAGGGTATGGACTTAGTTGTATGGCTTAAGGATATAGGTAAGGAGGATTTAAGCTTAGCCGGTGGCAAAGGAGCGAGCTTAGGAGAGATGCTTAGAGCAAATTTACCCGTGCCAGATGGTTTTGTTGTTACTGCACAGGCGTATATGTTTTTCCTTGAGAAAAGGGGTATCAAACAAAAAATTCTTGAAATTCTAAAGAAAACAAATGTAGATAATACAGCAGAGCTTAAAAGGGCAAGCGACGAAATAAGAAAAATTATAATTAACGAAAAAGTTCCAGAGGAAATTGAGATCTTAATTACAGAGTTCTACAATAAGCTTTCAGAGAAATACAATAAAGATGAGGAATTTGTAGCTGTCAGGAGTTCGGCAACTGCTGAGGACCTTCCAACTGCAAGCTTTGCTGGGCAGCAAGAAACTTATCTAAACGTTAAAGGTGCTAAAAATGTTGTAGAAAGCGTTAAGAAGTGCTGGGCAAGTTTATTTACTCCAAGAGCTATATTCTACAGAGAAAAGAAGGGATTTGACCATATGAAGGTGGCTATTGCAGTAATTGTTCAAAAGATGATAAACGCTGAAAAGGCTGGAGTAATGTTCACTCAGCACCCTACAACTGGAGAGCAGGATAAAATTGTTATAGAAGCAGCTTTTGGTCTCGGAGAAGGCGTGGTAGCTGGAAAGGTTACGCCAGACATGTATGTTGTTGACAAAAACACCTTTGAAATAGTTGAAAAGAGCATCTCCACGAAGGAGATTATGATCGTCAGAGAAAACAGCAGAACCGTTGAGAAGGAGGTGCCGGAAAACCTTAAAAACAAGCAAGTTTTAAGTGAGGAGGAAATAAGAAGACTTGCCAAGTATGGCAAGGATATTGAAGATTACTATAAGTTTCCGCAGGATATTGAGTGGGCTATAGAGAACGGCAATATATTCATACTCCAATCAAGACCCATAACCGTTCGCTATAAAGAAGAGAAAAAAGAAGAAAAAGAGGAAGAAATGGAAATCCTGCTTAAAGGAATTGGTGCAAGCCCGGGGATAGGCTCTGGGAAGGTGAAAATAATACTGAGCATAGAGGAGATAGACAAAGTAAAGAAAGGTGACATCTTAGTAACCAAGATGACAAATCCGGACATGGTTCCTGCTATGAAAAAGGCGAGTGCAATAGTTACCGACGAGGGCGGCGTAACGAGTCATGCAGCCATAGTTTCAAGAGAGCTTGGAATACCATGTGTTGTTGGAACAAAAGAAGCTACAAAGAAGCTTAAAGACGGCTTAGAAGTTACCGTTGACGGAACGCGTGGAATTGTTTATAAGGGAATAAAAGTTAAAAAGCTTGAGGAGAAGGCTGAAGAAGTAAAGGTTGCTGTAGCTCCAAAGATCATAACTGCTACGGAAATAAAGGTTAACTTAAGCATACCTGAAGGAGCTGAGAGGGTTGCACACCTTGCAGACGGTGTGGGCTTGCTGAGAGCGGAGCATTTGATACTCGGTATAGGAAAGCATCCGATAAAGTTCATAAAAGAAGGCAAGGAGAAGGAGCTTATAGACAACATTGCAAACGGGGTTAGAAAGGTTGCCCAAGCTTTTTATCCAAAGCCGGTTTGGTATAGAACTCTCGATGCTCCAACAAACGAGTTCAGAACTCTTGAAGGCGGTGAAGATGAGCCAGAGGAAAGGAATCCTATGCTCGGATGGCGCGGTATAAGAAGGGGCTTGGATCAGGTAGAGCTTTTAAAAGCTGAATTTAAGGCAATAAAGAAGCTCGTTGACGAGGGATACAAAAACATAGGCATAATGCTACCCCTCGTTCAGCATCCAGAAGAAGTTAGAAGAGCGAAGGAAATTGCAAGAGAAGTAGGATTGATGCCTCATAAAGACGTTAAGTTCGGTATAATGGTTGAAGTGCCGGCAAGTGCAATAATAATAGAGGATTTCATAAAAGAAGGCATAGATTTCGTTAGTTTTGGAACAAACGACTTAACACAGTTTACACTGGCTATAGACAGGGACAACGAGATGATAGCTAAGCTATACAACGAGAAGCACAAGGCTGTGCTCAAGCTTATAGAATACGTAATAAAGAAGTGCAGAGAGGCTGGTGTGGAGACGAGCATCTGCGGCCAAGCGGGAAGTGATCCGGAAATGGCGAGAATTCTCGTTAGACTTGGTATTACAAGCATTTCAGTAAATCCAGACGCTATAGAATATGTTAGAGAAGTTGTTGCAAGGGAAGAGCGTAGAATAATGCTCGAAAAGGCTACAAAGGACTAATGTTTCCGGAGAGAGGTTTAAGCAAGGAAGAAGTTCTCAAAATTCTTTTTAATTTTAGAAAGAAGGATTTAAGATACGAAAGAATATTAAGTTCGATGTGCACAATACCGCACAGTATAAGCTTTGATGTTTACAAAATTTTTCAGGAAACGAACCTTGGCGATGAGGCTCTTTTTAAAGGAACAAAAGAAATTGAAAAGGAAGTAATAAAAATTCTTGCCGAAATGCTGAATGCCGATCCAGAAAATATAGAGGGATTTATATTAACTGGAGGAACAGAAGCAAATATTACCGCTCTATGGATAGCAAGAAATATTGCTCTATCAAAGGGAATTAAGGATCCAGAAATTATAACGAGCGAAGCTGCACATTTTTCAATAGATAAGGCTTGTGATCTTTTAAGAATAAAAATAAAAAAGGTTAAACTCTGCGAAGACTTCAGCATAGATGTAGATGAGGTTGAAAGAGAGGTTAATGATAGAACAGCAGCTATAGTAGCATTTGCGGGGAATACTGAATATGGAGCGGTAGATAATATAGAAGAGCTCGGAAAGATTGCGGAAGAGCACGATGTATATCTACACGTAGACGCAGCTTTTGGAGGGTTTGTTATACCTTTTTTAAAAGAGCTTGGGTATAAAGTAAGGAGGTTCGATTTTTCCATAAATGCAGTTCAATCTGTAACGATAGATGCTCACAAGATGGGGCTTGCTCCAATTCCAGCTGGAGGACTTCTCCTAAGAAAAGGTCTTCTCGATCATATACGGACTCCAGCACCGTATCTATTAAAAAAGAGGAGTTGCACTCTCGTAGGAACGAGAAGCGGTGCATCTGCAGCAATGGTTTATGCCATACTCCTCCACTTAGGTAGAGATGGATTTAAGTCTATTGTAAGGGAATGCATGAAAGTAACAGAGTTTTTAAGAGAAGAACTTGAGAAAATGGGTTTTGAGGTTAATAAAGGAGTTATGAACATTATAACATTTAAATGTGATGAAAAAATCTTAAAACTTTTGCAGAAGCGATGGGCTATATCTACAACAAGGAAAAAAGAGGCGAGGATTGTTGTTATGCCCCACGTAACAATGGAGGTAGCCGAGAAATTTATAAATGATTTGAGAGAAATTGCTAAGCATGGTGGTAAGGGTAGGAATCATAGGTGGTAGTGGATATACAGGCGGAGAGCTGTTGAGGATACTTGCAAGGCATGAAAAATGCAGCGTTGAGCTTGTAACCT
Source organism: archaeon (assembly GCA_027051165.1). Taxonomy (GTDB): domain Archaea; phylum Hydrothermarchaeota; class Hydrothermarchaeia; order JALTZZ01; family JALTZZ01; genus JALTZZ01. The sequence continues at coordinate 21,251 of JALTZZ010000156.1, forward strand.
CGCAGAGATACGTTAACGAGCATGTATGGAAAGTTCATGGAAATCTAAGAAATATATATGACCTAAGGTTCGAAAATCCGAGCATTGATGAAATCTCCGATAGGTGCGATTTTGTATTTTTTGCAACCCCTACTGGCGTAGCTATGAAATATGCGGGAGAGCTTTTAAATGCTGGAGTTAAAGTTGTCGATCTCTCTGCAGATTTCAGATTAAAGGATATAAATACTTTTGAAAAATACTACAAAATAAATCATCTGGCTAAAGATATAAAAGCTCCTTACGGCTTGCCAGAGATATATAGGGAAGAAATTAAAAATGCCAATATAGTAGCAAATCCCGGATGCTATCCTACATGCATCATTATCCCTGTTGCACCGCTTTTAAGGGAGGGATTGATAGAAGGTGTTATCGTTGCCGATGCTAAGAGCGGAATCTCTGGTGCTGGTGCAAAGCCAAGCGATTTTACACATTTTCCAAACGTTCATGAAAACGTCGTTCCATATAAGATTACAACACATAGGCACGTGCCAGAAATGGAGCAGGAGCTTAAAAAATTTGCAGAGGGCGTAAAAGTATTCTTCACTCCGCATGTGGTTCCCATAACAAGGGGAATGCTCTCAACAATTCACTGCTTCTTAAAAGAAAGTGTGGATGAGAGCTTTATAAAAGAAACTTTGGAAAAGTTCTATAAAGATGAGCCCTTTGTTAGAATCTTAGAGGTTGGAGAGGTTCCAAAAATAACGTCTGTAAGGGGGACAAACTATATAGATATAGGAGGTTTTAAGATAGACAGAGAAAGGCTTGTTTTAGTTTCAGCAATAGACAATCTTGTAAAGGGTGCAAGTGGTCAGGCGGTTCAGAACATGAACATTATGCTAAACTTCGACGAAAAAACAGGACTTACTGATATAGGGCTACATCCTTAGTTTTTTACCTTATTATATATATCCTACTTGGTTTTCTTAAGCTGAGCTCAACTTGCATGAGATCTTTTGCAACATGAACATTTTCAAAAATCTTTCTTGCCTGCTCTGCAAGTATGCTGTCGTCCTTATATCTTGGACTTATATGCGTAAGGTAGAGCTCCTTAGCTCCGCCACGTTTGGCTATTTCAGCAGCTTCTACACATGTGGAGTGCTTTTTTTCTTTCGCATCCTCTTTAAGGGTGTCATCAAACGTTGAGTCGTGTATCAGAACGGCATCCTTACAGTTCTCCTCTATAGCTCTACAAGGTCTCGTATCGCTTGAGTAGACAACCTTAAATCCCTTCTTCTGTTCTCCAAGGACGTCGTCTGGCTTTATTACCCTACCGTTAACAATCACCTCCTTGCCTTCTTGAAGCTTTTTAAAGAGTGGTGAAGGTTTTAAGCCGAGTGCTAAGGCTTTTTCGAGCAGAAACTCTCTACCCTTCTTCTCCTCAAAAATAATACCATAAGTTTCTATGTTGTGCTCTACCTCGACACATTTAATAGTATAGTGTTTTTCCTCAATTTTGAAGTTGTTTTTTATTTCAACCGGTATTATCTCAAAATTTAAGTCATAGGCTCCAAGACTTTTCACAATCTCAACAAGGTAATCAATACCTTTTGGACCGTATATGTATAGCGGCTCGCTTCTATCGTTAAGGCTCATTGTTTGTATAAGTCCGGGCAGTCCTAAGAAGTGATCTCCATGAAAGTGTGTTATAAAAATCTTTTTTATTTTCATGAAGCTTACTTTTGCTTTTACCATCTGGTTCTGAGTTCCTTCTCCACAGTCGAGAAGTATTATTTCGTTCATGTAATGCAGAGCTATTGATGTGTGGTTCCTCTCCCTTGTAGGCACAGCTGCTGTTGTTCCGAGGAATGTTATTCTCATGTGGATTATTCTAAAAGGTTCTCTTTATAAAAATTTTAAAATTAAATAAAATAAGAATGAACTTTTAACCTCCTTGTAAGATGCGACTTATGATTAAGGAGGTTTGTCTTTTTGTGAGAGAATTATTAAGAAGTTTAATCTGGAAATATAGTTAATATAGAAAAATTGAGAAAATCAAGCTTCTTTTTATAGAAGTTATTTTTTGTCATCAAAAACAAGGGTAGCAATCATTGTTTTTATAGAAAAAATATCCTCTTACATCACTTATTCTGCAAAGGGGTTAAAATAGAATACTGAAATTAAGAAATTAAAAAACATGCCCGCATAGATAATTTAACAAACTTTCAATACGTGCTTAAATGAAAGCTTTTTCTCAGCCATTTTCCTGCATAATCTATTAAGTTTAACATTATTATCATTACTTCTGCTTAATTTTTTTAGATTCTTCAAGCCAGAAAATCCAAACTTCCTAACAACATTACATAATTTATTTTCCTGTCCAACACGGATAGCATCAAAAATAAACAAATATTGATGATAGTCTTTGATACAAACTCTTTTGTTTAGATACATGATGTTATATTCTTTTACTCCATAATTTCCCATGAGTACATCTCTATAAATCGTCAACATGGCAGAATTTTCGTATGATAAGAGAAAATCAATTTTACCAATGATCTCTTCTTTATGCTCTGGAACATAGCAGCCAACAAAGAATTTCTCAAAACTCTTCAATGATTTTACTAAAACATGCTCGATTTCTCCACCTCCACCTTCTAAACCAATATTTCCAACAGCAAGGAATGATTTAATCTCTAATTTAGAAGAAACATCTGATAATATCGTTAGAGACAAAATATTGTTTTTAAAGCTACCTGCTGGTTCATTAACTAAGGAATCTCCACCTAAATCTACAGAAAAAATAACGTCAATATTATAATCATCTAAGAAATTCGTTAAACCATTATGCACGTTATCTTCTTTAGTGCAAACTATGTAAACATCATAACCCAACATTGCCACATATTTCTCAAAAAACCTACCGCTCTTCTCACTATTTGGATAAATTCTTAGGATACCATCATATAATTTTTTACCATACTTGATTTTCCTTTCCTTACAGCCAAGAAAAGACAATACTACCGGATCTGTTACCTTTTGCAGTGGAATTAGTAGGGACAATGCACCACCAACATCGCCTCCGCCACCTAATCCACCAACGGCAATGGTCATATATTCCACCTATTAACAATAATATTTGGGAATGATGTGATAAAGGAGTTTGTTGAAAATTACGATTATGGTATGATCATAAACTATTTTTTAAATAACTATAAAACTTTTCATTAATATTGGAAATTAAGGAAAAACAAAAAGAAGGAAAACATTCCCTTACCATGGTTATGACATAACCACGATTTCTCAACAAACCCTGTGATAAAGTGCAGTTTTAATAAATATTTCCGAAAAATATTATAAACATGAAAAGAGAATGAAGTATGAGTTTACAATGGATGCTCAAAGAAGGATAAGGTTTGGGCGTGTGTTATATTTTTCTGCAACTTAAGAACAAGCTAAACCTTAAACTTTGCTATGAAGAATCCTGTTGTATCCTGAATGTGCGGATGAAATCTCAGAGCACCTTCTATAAAAGCTTGGGAAGCTTCTTTAAATTCAAAATCAACAAGCTTTAAGTTTAATTCCTTTTCCGCATACTCAACAACTTCCTCGTTTTCCTCCAACGTCAATGTGCATGTGGAGTAAACAATATACTTCCTTGCAATCCTCTTAGCACTTTTTAAAAACTGCTTCTGATATTCGCTTAACGTTTTTATCTTTTTATACGTTGTTAAATCGTAGAGCTTTGGTCTAACGCCAAGGGAGGAGCATGAAGGGTCTATAAGAACTTTGTCAGCTTTAATTTTTAAGAACCTCGAATCGGCTCTAACAACCTTTGCTCTACATCCAAGGGTGTTGAGAGTTTCTTTGAGCTTCCTTACCTTCTTCCTGCTTCTATCTACTGCTATAATATTTGCCCTATTTTTTGTTAGCTGTGCTATATAGCTCGTTTTTCCTCCCGGTGCTGCACACATATCGAGTATTGTCTCGTTGGGTTCTGGCTCAAGTGCGAGAACTGCTACAAGAGCGGGAAGGCTCTGCGGGTATATATAGCCCTTTAAAAAGAGCTCGCTGTCCCTAAAGCTTGGAAGTTTATAAAGAGACCTCTCAACTTTAACCACCAAACCGCTTTTTCTTCTGAGAGCTTCTTTAAAGTTCTCCACAAGCACTCCTTCTGCAACAGCAACACCGTTTATGCTTAAAACTGTTGCTTTATTGCCTTTACCTCTTAAAATCTTTAAAACTCCCGGAGCATATACATTTGCACCCATCATTGCACTTTCAGCGGTAAACTTGTCAACATATACGAGATTTTCATGTATATCAATTTTTTCATTTCTTTCATACTCAAAAAGTATAAGTTCTTGAATGATTTTATGTTTCTTAACCCTATAGCCCATCTTTTTGAACTCCTGAAGAACAGAATCAACATCTGCTTTTAGGGTATTTACCCTTACAGTATAAAATTTATTTGGAACTGCAAGAGCCCTCAGAACGCTATCTAACTCATCTGCATAGACTCTTTTTAAAGCCCTTAAAACGTCTTCGTTGAAGAACGTTTTCATAAGAAACAATCAGTTAAATAACGACTTAAAGTCCTAACTTTTCATAATATGCTATGCATCCGTATGCATTTACTATCTGAGGCTCTTTCGGAACATAAACTTTAAAATACCTGCTAAAAGCATCAACTATTCCAGCGTTTTTTGCAACACCACCTATTAATGCGATTTTTTTAGCATCTTTCGGAATCATGGGAATAATTCTATTGATGAAGGAAAAGTGAAGCCCTCTTATGATATCCTCCTTGGAATATCCTTCGACAAGCTTTGAAACTATCTCGCTCAGTGCAAAAACGGAACAAGTGCTGTTTATCTTAGGAACTTTTTTAGAAGCAAAGTGAAGCTTTCCGAGTTCTTTTACATCTATTTTAAAATAGTTTGCAACAAGCTCAAAAAAGGCACCAGTTCCGGCACTGCACTTGTCGTTCATTTTAAAGTCGTTTCTCTTTACATCAACAACCTTTGTATCCTGTCCGCCTATATCAACTATGGCATCAATATCTCTTCTTAGAAGGTCTTTAACTCCATATATGCTTGCCGTTATCTCGGTTATCGTGAAGTCGTGCTCCACTTTCTTTCTAAAATACCCAGTCGAAACTATTTTTACATCACCAAGCTCCTTCTTAACCTCTTCTATTAAGCTTCTCCAGTTGTGTGTGCTCACTATTTTAAAAGATATTTTCCCGTTTTTAAGCCAGACAGCCTTTGCTGTTGTGCTACCAACATCAAGACCAACGATATTCATTTGTTTTATACATTTTCATTAACATCTGACTTGTATTTCAAATACATCTCTCTAAGCTTTTTTACATTTTTATCATCCAAAACGTAAGGATTACCTATAATTTTGGCTAAAATGTAGATTTCTGCACTTCTCTCTAAAATCCTTAAAATATCGAGAGCTTCTTCCAAGCTATCACCAACGCACACAACGCCGTGGTTTGCAAGTAGTGTTGCGTTTTTGTTTCGAAGAGCTTCTGCAGCAATTCTTGCAAGCTCCTTGCTTCCCGGTAGTGCATACTTCGAGACCTCTATGCTCGAACCAACAACCTCTGCAATCTCCTCTAAGAATACTGGTATGCCAACCCTCGAAACTGCGAAAGCCGTCGCATACTTAGGATGTGCATGTATAATAGCTTTTACATCCTCTCTTGCTTTGTAAATCTCTATGTGCATTCTGTATTCGCTTGAAGGTTTTCCTCCATAGCTTTTTCCTTCTAAATCAATTTCAACAACATCTTTTGCTCGCATCTTTTCATAGCTCATACCGCTTGGGGTTATTAAAATTCTTTTTCCTAATCTGCAGCTTACATTTCCAAAAGGATTTATATTTAAATTTTCTTTCAACATTATTCTGCATACCCTGACAATTTTTCTTTTCAGTTTATTTTTCAATTTTTCATCTTCTTCTCTGCAAGCATTTTCCTTATTTTTCATAACAACCTCCGAAAAAATTTATACAAGCCTATAATATAAATGTTTTTATTTGTGGCATGCACTATTTATTCTGATGTATAACATACCATCGCCAGAAGAGCTCAGAAAATATAGGCTTAAGGTCGGACTTACGCAGAGCGAGCTTGCAAAAAAGGCAAAGGTTAGCCAATCCCTTATTGCGAGAATTGAATCGGGAGATATTGATCCAAGAGTCTCAACTTTAAAAAGAATTTTAGATGTTTTAAAAAGAGAAGAAAAAAAGGAAAATATCTATGCAAAAGACATAATGAGTTCTCCGGTTATATCCGTAAAGCCCGATGATACAATACTTGAAGCTTCAAAGATAATGGAGGAGCATAAAATATCGCAGCTTCCAGTTATAAAGAATGGTGTTCAAATAGGATGCGTAACGGAGGATTTATTAATAAAGATCGTAGCCAATGAGAAGGATTTATCAAAGATTGCAAGCAAAAAGGTTGAAGAGGTTATGGGAGACGGCTTTCCGATGGTAACAAAGAAGACAGATCTCTCTGTTATATCAAAGCTCTTGGAAACCTCCCAAGCTGTTCTTGTATCTGAGAGGGGAAGAATAATTGGCATAATCACGAAAGCTGACATATTAAAGCTTATAAAGAAATAAGCGGTGGTTTTATGGAGGAGTTCATCGTAACACCTTACGAGGTAAAGGGAGAGGTGGACTACGAAGCACTTATAGAGAAGTTCGGAACGAGCAGAATAACAGAAGAGCTTATTGGGAGAATAAAAAAACATACAAAAGATATACATTTCATGCTTAGAAGGAAAATTTTCTATTCCCATAGGGATTTAGATTGGATTCTTGACGAATATGAGAAAGGAAATGCTTTTTATTTATACACGGGGAGAGGACCCTCAGGTCCGGTTCACCTTGGGCATCTAATGCCTTGGATATTTACAAAATGGCTTCAAGATAAGTTTAAAGTGAAGCTTATATTTCAGATGACGGATGATGAGAAGTTCCTTTTTAAGCATGACCTTACCCTCGATCAAACGAACAGATATGCATATGAAAACGCCTTAGACGTCATAGCCCTCGGATTTGATAAAGATAAGACGGAAATTATAGTAGATACAGAATATATACATAATTTATACAGGATTGCACTCATGGTTGCAAAGAAAATTAACTTTTCTCTTGTAAAGGCGGTCTTTGGTTTTAATCAATCTACGAATGTCGGCTTACTGTTTTTTACGAGCATGCAGTCAGCTCCAGCGTTTCTTGAGAGCTACAGAAAAAAGAAGAAAGTTCCATGCTTAATACCATGTGCAATAGATCAGGATCCGCACTTTAGAATAACAAGGGACGTGGCACCGAGCTTAGGATTTCCAAAGCCGGCACTGATTCATTGCAAGTTCTTCCCAAGCTTAGCCGGGGCTGATAAGATGAGTGCGAGCGTTCCGAGCAGCAGCATATATACAACTGATACCGTAGAGGTTGCGAGGAAGAAGGTGATGAACGCTTTTACCGGTGGAAAGCCTACCGTTAAGGAGCAGCGTGAGGAAGGTGGAAATCCAAGAATATGTGCGGTTTTCAACTATTTAGCCTATTTCTTTGAGGAAGACGATAAAAAGCTTCTTGAAAGGGAGAAGATGTGTTTAGCCGGTGAGCTTCTATGCGGGGAGTGTAAGAATTACTTAGCAGATAAGATTGCGAGGTTTCTTGAGGATCATCAAAAGAAGAGAGAAAAAGCAAAAAACGTTTTAGAGGAGTTTATTGTGAGAGACTGCGATAGTAAATGAAGGGTTTTGTTGGTAAAACGTGTTGCATTTGGCAATGCTGGGAGTAAGTTACCTTTTTATTTTTTATTGTAGGGGTATGATATAATGAAAAAAACTGTTAGCAGTAGCGATAATTTCAGTAATATTGGGGCTTCTCATTTCAGGTTTTCTTAGGTTAATGAAACCATCTCCGGCTATAGCAGGCATTATAATCGGTATTTCTTTGGTAATTATATTCCTTTTTCTCTATAAATTCTTTGTGGTGAAAAATTCTCAGTAGCTTAGAATATTCATCCATTTTCCCCTTATAATCTGTTGAAATAAAAAACTACCAATCTACAGGCTTAGATCTTTCCCAGAACCAGTTAAAAATTCTCTCAACCCATCTTACAAATTCTTTGCTTGTTGACTGAAAGGAAGGTGTTATTGGATCTTCAGCATCTGGAAAGGGTAGAGAAATACCCGCCATCGCATTATCGGTAATCATTATTCTGATAGGAAGGTTTTTATATACTCGTACTTCTCTGTTTTTCTTTATAACATCGATATCTCTCCTACTCAGCTTAAGCTCCTTGAAAGCCTTATAATAGGATTCTATCTCCTTTTCAACAATTTTTTCATCGATAATAACCTTTGCATATATTCCTTTCAGCTGATTTACCAAATTCATTTTTAAAAAACTTGGACTTATAGTGCTTCCAGAAGCTAAGAGAAGTCTATTTTTTACATTTTGAAGTGATACAAGAGTTTCAAAGGCAATAACATAGTGATCTGTAAGAACTCTTGCATGCTTGAGCACATGTATATCTACAAATATTTCATCTGGAAGATATCTCAAAGAGTGCACTAAGTAGTTGGAAAATTTTTCCATAATTTTTGTTTTTTTGTCAAGACTTTTTAAGTATATTAGAATTAACCTGCCAATAGAAGTTAGATATAATTTCCCATTAATTTCATGAACAAGATTTAAATTTTTTAATTTTTCCACATATCTGCTTATCGTAGTATATGGCTTTGATATACCCACTTTCCTAAGTTCTGCTCTGAGCTTTGAAATTGTAAGCGGAGATTTTTCAAGAATTTCGAGAATTTCTATTCTGTTCTCTAAGGACATTTCTTTTAAAATCTCTTTTAGTTTCATGTTTATAGTCTATAAATGTTTGTCTTAAATAATGTTTTGTGAAACACTGTTACATAACATGTAAAATTTATACATCCTGTGTAAAAAATAACGTCCCCTGTAACTTATTACCGCGTAAAATTTTTATATCTATCAGTTTTGGAAAATGTTTGGGGGTGTATTTATGAAGCATGGTTACATTGTATTAATTTTAGTATTGATGTTGGCTTCTGCGTGTATGGGAATAAGCGAAGAGAAGATTGCAGAGAAAATGAAAGAAAAATATGAAAGCATAGAGGACTATACGGGGATAATGATCATGGAAAGCCAGATAGGGGATGAAATACAGCACACAGAAATGGAGGTAAAGTTCAAGAAGCCATACTACTACTGGACAAAAGATCTGAAAACGGGGATTATAACAGTAAGCAACGAAAAAACAACATGGATATATGATCCGCAGAGGAATACGGCTACAAAAATAGAAATAAGCGAGGAAATGTATGAATATATAAAGAAAATGAGAGAAGAAATAGACTACGGAAAAATTATAGAGAAGCTTCTGGAAGAGTATGATGTGAAGCTCTTAGGAAGCGAAAAGGTGGAAGGAAGGGACTGCTACGTTCTCGATTTAAAGGAGAAAAACGATAGTATGCATCAAAAGATGTGGGTTGACAAAGAATACTGGATGCCGATAAAAATGGAAACAGAAATGAAGATTGGAAACGATGTTGTGAAGGTTACAGTAATTTATAAGAACCTTAAGTTCAACGTGGGACTTAGCGAAAAGGACTTTGAGTTCACACCTCCAGAGGGGGCAAAGATTATTGAAAGAAAGCTTGAAGAACCTGAGAAGATGAGTCTCGAAGAAGCGGAGCAAAAGGCTGGATTTAAGATACTGACACCGAGCTATATACCGAGTGGCTTTAAGTTTGAAGGTGCAACGGTGCTTGAAACCGTAGCAGGGAAGAGAGTAAGCATGAGATATAGAAGCGGTGAAAAGTTTCTAACGATCACAGAGCTTCTATCTGAGGAAAAAAGAGAAGAGAAAATCGGTGAAGAGGTTGATATAAACGGAGCTAAGGGAAGGCTTATAACTTTCATGAACTTAACAAGCGTAAAATGGATATGCGGAGAGTTGACAATTACTGTAAGCGGAAACATTGATAAAGAGGAAGTGCTGAAGGTTGCACGCTCCATCGAATGTTGAAGAGAGGATAATCCATGAACTCCGATAATATGGCTTAAGTATTGTTTGTCTTTTTATGTTTTTTAATATTTTTTGCTTATCCAGCATCTGTTTTTATAGTAGCTCCAGTTCTCATAATCAGCGGTTATATTGTTTACAAGCAGAGCACAGACAATATTACACGTGCAATTGCAATTGGTGCAATAGTAGGCGGCATTTTTGCTGCGGTAATCTTTATATTCACGATGATATCCTCAATATCTTATGTCGAGACATTTTCTCATGCAGAAATTGTTGCCAACAGCGGTTGAAGAGGGTAGAGATATATGATAAAAAACATCATTAAAAAATTTCTGCCTGAAACACTATTTTCGCTGTATATACTGTTGATGAGCTTATTAGAGAGAAGTTTAGTTAAGATCATGTGGGCAACGCTTCTTGTTGGGATAATTTTTTACTTATCCCTTGTTTTAAGGAAGCTTTATTCTCCGAGAACAATTTTTCTTCTTTACATACCTCTTCTACTTTACGGTGCATCTTACTATATTGTGGCAGAGGATTTAGAGATACTAACGCTTCTACCTTTTTTGTTCCTTTTGTTTGTTTATAAATATATAACCCCCTTGCAGAGTCAAGACTCAGCAAGGGCTTGGAGTTTCTCCTTGCTGTTAAATCCCAGAGAAATGAGCATGCCCAATAAAAGGACACTCAATGCTGCGAACTTTATAACAGAGCGCTTAG
>JALTZZ010000157.1 GCA_027051165.1 archaeon
TATCACCGGAGAAGAGGTTAATACCTCTTCTTCTATATAAATCTTTCTGCGCTTCGTCTGGAAAATTTTGCCTTGTTTCTAATGCAAACGTCCTTTTATAAAAAAGAATAGTTTCTCTCGAAAAATTAGTTTTTATAGAAAAACTAACCCTCTTGCATCACTCATCCCGCAAGGGGGTTATATACTAATAAGCGTTTTAACTTTAGTAGTTTCAGCGTTGTTAATAATATTTTTTGGCAAATATAGCCTAAAAATACTGTTACCAGCTTCATTAGAACAACTTTATAATCAGCTATACATGGACTATGGAGCCTTAGCAATAGTTATTTTTGTAGCATTAGCAGGCGGAAGCATATTTATGCTTGCATATATAGCAAAAATAATAGTATTCAGGATGAAATAAGCTATCTTCCAACATAATCCGTGATAACTTTAATTATTGAGGCTATAGAACCAAATGCAAGATGAAGTAACCCAAAAGTAAAAATATAAGACCTGTAATCGCATCAGGATCATCAAAATCTCCTAAAAGAATATCTCCACCATCCACAAAGAAACCGAAGAAAATAAGTCCACCACCTATTAACATCCAAACAATTGAGAATATAAAGGCTTTTATAGCCAAGATAAATAACCTACCCCCATGATGCCATCATAATCTCCCGTAATCTATTTATAGGAGATGCGAACAATTTATAACACAAAAATGGGGATGGAGGGACAAGCACATGGAAACCACATCAACAGCTTTAGACAATAATGGTTGTGGAAACTGCTTATATATAAAAGTTACGGTCGTTTATGCGGGGGGTGGGATTTGAACCCACGACGGCACTAAGCCATGGGATCTTGAGTCCCACGCCTTAGCCAATCTCGGCCACCCCCGCACTTAATATTTCTTTTACCAACCGTTACATATCTTTCTGTTTGAATAAATGACAAATTAATTTCTTCCTTGTTTTCTACTATTAATTCTTCATTTTTTATGTTAGCATTTTCGCTGGTGTTGGACAACATTGACAGCAGTTTAACTACCACATCTTTACCGACGGAAACCAAAAATAGATTACTGCCAACATTGTTCTTATGCATGTTATTTATGAGAGATTTGAAATTATTAATATCGGCAACAACAATGCATACTGCGGTATCTTTATTTAAATTAATGGTAATTTTATCATTAAGACATTTTTCACCATTTGTATCGTTTTTATTTACAGTATTTTTCTTCTCAATATTATTTTCATTTTCAACAATGTTTACTTTTTTGCACCTCTCTGCAAATTCTAAAATATTTTTGAAATTGCTCATCTTAGAAAAAGCTCTTTTCTTACTTCTTTTATCCTTAACACCATCTAAAAAGACCTTCACCCTATCGCGTTCATCACTAAACCCTCTTCAATTGCTGTCCGCACAATTTCACGTTGTAAAACCTATAATTACGCACTTACAACATGCTTAAACCTTCTGCTCCTATATAGTCTATCAGCCACATATCCTATACCACGAAACTACCTTTCATACACATCCTGCTGTCAAAAAGATTTGTTTGAAGATTATCCACGTAGGATGAGCTAAATATGGAATTAATGGCTGTTTCATGCCTATCACCGGAGAAGAGGTTAATACCTCTTCTTCTATATAAATCTTTCTGCGCTTCGTCTGGAAAATTTTGCCTTGTTTCTAATGCAAATGTCCTTTTATAAGAATGAATAGCTTCTCTCGAAAAATTAGTTTTTATAGAAAAACTAACCCTCTTGCATCACTCATCCCGCAAGGAGGTTATATTGTTTTGCTCTCTTTTCAACATTTAGAGGTGAATACTTTGCATCTATACAGAGGGATAACTTTGCGATTAAAATAAGCCCCGCTATTTATAGCCTACCCCTCTATGGAAGAAATTTCAAGCTTTTATTTTTAGCTTGCTATTTAATAACATGGTATAATATAAACTTTAACAATGGTCACCTTTTTAGAAACATTTATAAGTTAAAAGTAATATATACTCCATACATCCAAGGGTATTGGGTGAGGAAATTTGGAAGAAGGAATACCGCTAATAACAAAAGTTATAAATTTCCTTGAGGAAATATCAAAAATAGAGATAGATGTAGAAAGATTAAAAAAAGATAAAAAATATTTCGAAAAAATATACCTTACTCTAAAAAATAATCTTAACAAGCTTAGAGAATATAAGGATGAAATGGAGCAGAGAGGTTTTGATTCCCCATATTTTGCATTAGGCATAAGCAGATTTGGCTCGGGATTAGGTAAAAGTTTTAAAAGAGAGGATGTTGAAGACCAAAGAGATATTGCAAGGCACAAAATGTTTTTCAGGACAAATGCAGCATACAAGAAAGGAACTTTCGAGAGAGCGAAGTTTGCGATTGCATGCCACAACATTGCCCTTGGTCACTTAGAAGAATTTGTAAGCTTTCACTGCAGAAACTGTGGTAAAGAAACTAAGGGGAAAGAAGCCATAAGGATAATTGAGGAAAAAGGAAAATTTATATGTCCAAAATGCAAAGGAGAAAACACTGAATTAAAAGAAAATGAACAAGGAATATACAGAATAGAAATTCTTCCCCACCTTCCGTATGGGGGTGAGTTTACCGTAGAAATAGCAAACTTTAATCCAACAGAGAGAATGGCATACAGAGAGCTTATAGAGGTGTTGAGAGAGAAGAAAAAGGGAAAAATAAAGTCTGCAACCATAACTTTTAAAGTTAAAGAAAACGGGAAGTGGGTAACAAAAAGAGAGCAGGTTGAGGTTGATAAGAAAAAGGATTATGAAAAAAAGCTTAGAGAAAAATACGGGAAAATAATTATAGAGCATATAAGATATCATCATGAAAGAAGCATCTTAATAAGTGGGAGATATAACAGACAAGCCCTTTCAATAGCCTATACTAAAATTCTTAGAGATAAGCTTCAGGAAATCCTCGATTTCTGGCTTAAAAGAAAAGTTGATGTTGAAAAGCTTAAGAAGTATGAGGAGCTTAGGAGCACGATGGAGGCAAGGATATACAGCCTGCCCAACGTTATAGATACGAGAATAATGGAAGAAAAAAGACAGATAATGGAAGAGTTTGAGGAAGAGCTAAAAAAAGCAGGATTAATGGATGAATATGGAAATCTTGTTCCAGAGCTTGAAGAAGCAATAAGGTATAGACAGAAAATAAGAAAAGAAACAATAATCAAGATTCCAAAGGCTCTCTTTGCTTGGGATATATTCAGATTCCTTCTTATAAAGCCGTATAGAGAGAGAAGATATGCAAGCATATTCCCGGGATTGCAACCTATACCGGAGAAAGATCAGCTTGAAAAAACGCTTGAAATACTTGAGGATGAGGACATTGCCATTGCCCTTAGACAGTTTATAGATGATAAGGTTAAAAGAATAAAAAAGGCTGATGAAATCGTCTTTAAAAAGTTTGAAATAGAGGAGATACTTCAAGACTACCTAAAGGTTACATCGAGCAGGGCTGTGGGAGGTATTGCTTTATATCTATACTCCGATTTAAGTCTTGAAGAGGCTGCGGAGGTCGTTTCTTCTACAAGCGAAGAGCTTAAGGAAGTTCTAAAGGTTATTGTTAGGCTTGGAAGGAAAGATATCATTCCTCCTGAAAAGCTTGAAGGTTTGGAGGAAATAAAAGAAATAAAGATATCTGAAAAAGCAAAAGAATTCCTGAGACTGGTGAGATAGCATGAAGGATAAGGAGGTTGTAGTCCTCAGATCAAGTCAAAAGGATATACTTATTGAAGAGATTAATAAAAAGCTCAACGAAAAAACAAAGAAAGTTCACCTCAGCGTTAGACCAACTATAAATATATTAGCCAGCATACTAACAGCAGCACCAAATGTAGAGGTTATAACATGTCCACCCAGCTTATATGAAAGAACTCCTAAGAAAATAAAAGAAGCTCTGAAAAAAATAGGAATAAAGTTTGAACCCCTGCTTTTAACTCCGGGAAGACCGAGATCACATCCAAACTGGAAGATCGAAAAGGTATATGAGCTTGAGAAGAAGGGCTATTCAGCTAAAGAGATAAGCGAAAAACTCGGTATTCCCCTAACAACGGTTTACTACTACCTTAAAAAGAGCAGTAGCGGTGAGTAGTTACAATTATTTTTTTTGAGAGTATTTTTAACAATAAGCAATGTGCCGCCGTAGCTCAGTAGGTAGAGCGCCTGGCTGTTAACCAGGTGGTCGGCGGTTCGAGTCCGCCCGGCGGCGCCATATTATTTTTATCATGATGAGGATGATGGGGTCTGACAATTCGGATGATGAATCGTAGGCTCACTGATTATGTTAAATCTCCGCAGACACATCTAACTTCAAATAATAAATCGAGCAGTCTTTCTAAGCTATCTTCTTCTCTAATCGAGACGGCTACTGGTCTTATCGGTGTTCTATATTTTTCAAGAACGCTCAGCATGTCCAAAGCTATATCTGAAATTCTCTCACTCGTTCTCAATTTCTCTATAAGCTCATCGAAGTATTCAATATTTTCAAGCAGCTCAACATTCTCTACAGCATCCGCCTTTGAAATTATTGGAAGAACATCAGCACTCAGCTTTAGAGATGCTACCACGGAAAGAAGCCTTATCGTTACCAAGTCTTCCTCTTTAATACTTCCAGCATCAACAAGAAGAAAAACAACAGGATTTTTAAATATATTAATAAATTTCTCACCAGTATCTCTTAAAAGAAAAATTTCAAGTTGACCGGCAGTGTCAACAACAATATAGTCTTTCTCTATATTGCTTACAATCTCCTTTACTCTGCTGTCTGAGGATAAATATTCATATATCTTTATTATTGCTAAATTAGGACCTATTTTCTCTTCTTTCATTATATTCTCTATACTGTAGAAATTTCTTATATCAAAGTCTGGTTTATATGGTATATATTCGCATGCTGGATCAAAGTTTGCCTTAAAAACACTGTAACCTTTTTTTTCAAGAAAATCACTAAAAGATTTCGTCAGAGAACTCTTTCCAGCACCAGCACTTCCTATGAATATTATCGTTTCCACGTTAACTTTATGGAAATTAACGATTTAAATGAACTACGAAGAGCAACGAAAAAGACTCGTTGAATATCTGATATCAATAGGTTATTTGAAGTCAGATAGCGTTATAGAGGCAATGCTCAAAGTTCCAAGGCATATTTTTGTTCCAGAGGAATACAGAGCCTTCGCATACGAGGACAGACCCCTACCCATAGGCTTCGATCAAACGATAAGTGCACCCCACATGGTGGCTTTAATGTGTGAGCACCTCGATCTGAAGCAAGACCACAAGGTTCTTGAGGTGGGAGCTGGTTCTGGATATCACGCATGCGTAATTGGATGCATAGTTAAAGATGGAATTGTTATTGCTGTCGAGAGAATAAAAAAGCTGGCTGAAAGGGCTAAGGAAAATATAAAAAAAGCTTCTCTATGTAGAAACGTTAAAATAGTAGTTGGAGATGGAACAAAGGGTTATGAGAAAGAAGCTCCTTACGATAGGATACTCGTTACAGCTGGAGCTCCTTCAATACCAAAACCGCTTGTAGAACAGCTCAAGGTGGGCGGCAAAATGCTTATACCTGTTGGAGAAAGCAAATACTCTCAAGAGCTACTTTTGGTGATTAAGGTAGAAAAGGATAGGATAGAAAAGAAGAATCTTGGAGATGTTGCATTTGTTCCTTTAGTTGGAGAATACGGATGGAGGGAATAGTTCTCGGTGAGATAAAATGATCTTTGTCGTTCATGAACATTTTGCAAAAAGGCATCACTACGATTTAAGGCTTGAAATGAACGGGGTTCTAAAATCTTGGGCTATTCCAAAAGAAATACCTATAAAGAAAGGTGAGAGAAGGCTTGCAATCCAAACAGAGGATCATGAACTCAGCTATGCTGACTTTGAAGGAGAGATTCCAAAGGGCTTTTATGGTGCTGGAACTGTAAAGATCTTTGATAAGGGCGAGTATAAGCTTCTTGAAGTTAGTGATGATAAAATCGTATTTTTCTTAAAGGGAAAGAAAATTTTTGGAAAATATGCTTTAATAAAAATGAAAAGTTGGAAAGATAAAGGCATGGAGAATAAGTGGATTATTGTAAAACTATGAACTGTTCTTTGGATACTTCTTTGTTACTGGAGATTCCGGAAGAGAGAAAAACGAAATCACTTGCAAAATTTCAGCTATAAATATTACTACACCTCCAATCACTATTATAAGGAGTGCTGCACCTATTAAATAAAGAGTTCCAGTAAATTTAAACATCTGAACGTTTGTATATTCCCCTATAAGGATATAGCTCTTTCTTAGGAAAAATGTTCCGATTAAAAGGAATGCCCAAAGAAATGCAAGGCTGGCAGCTATACCACTAAGAACAGCCCCACTTTTTATTGATTCTGGAGATATTATACTTGATTTTATTATTATTGTTGCTATACTGTTTAAAAACATTGCTACGAAAGCTATTAAGAAGTTTTTATATACAAACTCATCTTCAACGGCTTCTGAGATGTTTTTAACGGCTAAGAGTAAAAGTATCAGTCCAATGAGTGTTACGAGACTGCCAACCCTCGGAATAGCTGCGTCTAAAAGAAGAAGCACAGAACCGAGGATACCGTATATTCTTGCATACGAAAGATCGCCAAGCTCATGCATCTTGAACACCTTATCTAAAAAAATGTATGAATAAAAATATAAAAATTTCTGGCTCTTATGGGTTTGTTGAGAAATCAAGATTTTGACACAAACATACACATAGATATTATGCCAGCTTGCAGAGCGGCGAGCTGGCGAGACAAAGATTTTAGCTCTCATTAAGTTATAGGCGACGGGGAAATCCTTTTCAGCATGTTCTTGATCTTTTGCCTCTTTAAGGCGCTAAATACACCTTCGCCAATGCCTCTCTGCCTGTATTTCTTTTCATCGAAGGGGTAGAGTCTCTTGGGATAAGAAGTCTTTTTATAAGGGATAATAGGATTGAAACCCCTTCTCCGCAAAAATGTTCTAAGCTTTTTACAGTCATAAGCATTATCTGCCAAAAAATCGCTTTCAAAGCCGTTAAGATCATCAACGGTTTTGCTTCGTGATTTCCTGAAATATTTGCGATAGACAAATTCGAGCAATTAACTTCTGTTGCGTCTGCTACGAAAAAATTCAGTCCCATTAATCTTGCTATAAAGAAGTTTAATCGCCTTCTTTATTAATGCTCAGGGATCATCTTAAAATATGTGATCAAGCTCGTAGCCAAGCTCTCTCGCCATGTATTCCCGCTCTCTAAACGTCATGTTTAGTCCTCTTATCACAATAAGCAATGCCCCAGCTTCCTTTGGAGATGCTTTTAGCTTCCTTCCCCTCTTCTTCTGCTCAAATGGATCTCCAAGCTCTTCTGCTATCCCTTTCGCTTCTTCAAATACCTTGCGAAAGTTATTTATCCCACTGAGCCTATCATATACCTGCCTGTAGCCTGGGCATAGATATATACGGGTCTTCTCCGCCCGTAAATGCTTCTGTTTGTTCATGGTTGTTCTATCTTTAGAATTTCTCAACAAACCCTAACTCTTGCTAATCTTTTAAAAATAGATAATACCTTAGCCGTTCTTCGATAACTGCTGAGAAATATGTAGTTCACTATCGCTAATGTCTTTAGCTCTAAAGTTCCTTCGAAATATCCCTAAACCCATTATGTAACCGAAAATATCTACCTTCATATTCCCCACTCTCTCCCCGCTTATTTATCTTTTACTATGTGCATGCTTGTGCCAATACCTCGTTATTTGGACAGGTCTTATATTTCAAAGAAAAAGTTTAAATAACAGCAGATAAAATAAAGCTTCATGCACAAACCTTTGGGTGTGATACTACTTGCACTACTTAACATTTTTGGCGGGGCTCTATTTGCAATCTCAGGTGCAGCAACAGTTTTGATAGGAGAACCAATGTATATAGGGGTTATGGGAAATGCACAAAAAATGACATACATAAGCAGCTTTGTTGGAGTAGCAACACTTATATTTGGCTTGCTTGGAATGGCAATAGGCTATGGTCTGTGGAGGCTAAGAGAATGGGCAAGATTAGTATATCTGATAATATTAGCTATAGGAATACTCTTCTCATTCATGATGCTTATATATGGGAACAAGGGGTATGGGGGCTACATAGTAATCTACAGCATCATAGCATGGTATTTAACAAGACCACACGTTAAGGAATCGTTTTCTTAACATGAAACCATATCTCGGCGAGCTAAAACTTTGGTGGTGCTACAACTGCAATCTTCCACTAATTTCGAAAAAATGTGGAATCTGTGGAAATGAAGGAGAAAAAATTGGAATAACACCACCGGGTGATGTAAGAATAGCTTTTGATGTAGATTATGAGCTTATAAACAGCACCACCACCAGAGCCTTTGGCTCGGAGATCCTTGAAAGAGACAACATAGCTCTTATAAATAAAGTCCCGAGCGATGATTTTATGGCTGAAGTTATTCAGAACGGTGCAATACTCGGTAGTATTAAATACGATGTCAAAAAGAATAAGTATATTTTCATGCCAAGCATAGAAGGAGCAGAAATTCTTTTTAAAAAGAAAAAAAAGAAATTTGTTGAGGTAGACGAAGAAGCAAAAGAGTCTATAATCAAGGGGGGAAGCGTTCTCTCCCCGGGAATTGTTGATCTCGATCCAAAAATAGAGAAAGATGACGAGGTAATAATAACCTATAAAAGTGAGATAATAGCTGTAGGCAGAGCATTAATCTCAGCTAAGGATATGAAAGCTAAGGGAGTATTTGCAAAAGTTAGAAGAAGGAAGAAAAAAGAACCAAAATTTTCGTTTAAAAAAAGAAATTGGAGCGACGTTATAGAAGCTAACAAAAAAGTTCTTGAAAGCTATGAAAAGGAGGCTATAAATTTCATAAAAAAAATTAGAAAAAAATTTAGCAGAATTCCTGTAGCTGTAGCATTCAGCGGTGGGAAGGACAGCTTAGCCACACTTCTTCTTGTTAAAAAAGCTTTAAAAAATTTTAAGGTAATATTTATAGATACTGGATTTGAATTTAAAGAAACTGTTGAACATGTGTTCAAAGTATGCAAAAAACTGAATTTAGAAATGATATATGAGAAATGCGACAAATTTTTTGAAGGATTTGACTACTTTAAATTCGTAGGTAGAGATTTTAGGTGGTGTTGCAAGGTATGCAAGCTTGGTCCAAATGCAAGGGTTCTATTGAAAAATTTTGGAGAAGCTCTTGTATTTGTTGGGCAGAGGAGATACGAATCATCTTTACGAGCGAGAACTGGTAGGGTTTGGAGAAATAAATATATAAAGAATCAGATTGCCGCAAGTCCTATACAGAACTGGACCGCTCTTCACGTCTGGCTCTATATATTAAAAGAGGGAATAGAGTTCAATCCTCTCTATGAAATGGGATTCGAAAGAATAGGCTGCATATTTTGTCCAGCACAGGATATGCACGAGCTTAACAGAGCTATAGAGATGTATCCAGATTTATGGAGAGAATTTAAAAATAGACTTAAAAGATTTTACAGCGAGGAGGAAATAAAGCTTGGCGTATGGAGGTGGAGGTTTTCAAAAAAAGCACGCAAATTTAGAGAAAAGCTTTTTATTAGAAAACTTGATAATAAATTTTTTATAGAAAAAAAATTAAAAGATAAGGAAAAAGTCAAGAAGATGCTGAAAATTCTTCCTGAAAAGTTGAGAGATATCGAAATCAGGGAGAACGGAGTGCTCATCGGTGCACAGCTTGACGAGAAAGGTATAAAGGAAATATACACCGCAGTTGAAAGAGCTGAGAACTGCTTTTTATGCGGAATATGTGTTGTAAACTGCGATGCTAAGGCTATAGAGCTTAAAGAAAATTCTTTGGAAATAGATATAGAGAAATGTAAAAAATGTTTAAAGTGCAACAATATATGTCCAATAAGGAGATTTAAAGTTAATCTCCTTGAAATAAATTTAATCTGATAAAGAAATCACCATATATAAGACTGCTCCTCCTCTTCCACAAGGCTTATTAAAATGTTTAACATTTCGTTTACAGCCAGAATTCTGCCAGCTAACCTGTTGTAGTCTCCAAAGACCCTCGAAAACTCCGCCTTTAGATCGCTTATCTTTGCCTGAAGCATTAGTGCCTCGTTGTAGTGCTCCAAGCTTCTCGTAAACGACATTGTAAGCTCCTCTATCATCTCTCTGCACATGTCCACACACGTTTCATTTCCCTTAAATTTTAAAAACGTCTTGTTTATCTCATCCTTCTCTCTTAGAATGCTTCTCTTACTCTCATCTATATACTTGGAGTATTCATTAATCTTCTTTTCGAGCTCTTTTGATAAATTTAAAACACTTTTTTCAAGGCTTTTTTCAATACTTTCAATGTTTTCTAAAAAGTCGTCGAAGCTCATCTCTCCCATGTTTTCAATAAGCTTTTCGAACTCTTTTTCCTTGTTTTTTATCTTTCTTTCGAGATATTTTATTTTATTCTTTAATTTTTTAAAATCTTTTTCAATGAATATTAGATTATCCTCACTTCCATCATCATTCTTTCTTCTTTTATTGTTTTTTTTCATTTTTTCCCTTTTTACCATTTAAACACCTTCTTGAAGCTTTAATGCATCTTTTAAATCTATTTTTCCTTTGTATAGTGCTGAGCCTATTACAACACCTCTCGCACCAAGATTTTTTATCGTTTCTATGTCTTTTATGCTTGATACACCGCCAGACACTATAACACCGATGCTTGTTGATTTAATAAAATTTTCTATAGTTTTTATATCTATTCCCGACATCTTTCCTTCAACATCAACGTTTGTAAACAGAACCTCGTCAACAAACTTTTCAAAAATTTTTACAGCTTTTTCAGCTCTTATGTTCGTCTTCTCCTTCCATCCCTTTACTACTACGTATCCCTTTTTGCTGTCGAGTGCAACGATTATCCTCTCGCTGCCGTATTCTTTTGAGAGTTTCCTTACAGCTTCTGGCATTTCAAGGGCAAGGGTTCCAAGGATTATTTTGTGAATTCCCTTGTTTAGGAAATATTCTGCATCCTCGTATCTTCTTATTCCTCCGCCAAACTCTATTTCTGCAAGCCCCGCTATCTTTTCTACGATGTCCTGATTTATTCTTTTTCCCTCAATTGCCCCATCGAGGTCTACTACATGAAGCCTTTTTGCACCAGCTTTTATCCATAATTTTGCCACATAGATTGGGTCGTTGATTTCTACAATTTTTCTTCTTGGATCTCCCTGAACAAGCTGAACACATTTTCTATCTTTTAGATCAATTGCTGGCATTACTATAAACATAATTGGATGGGTAATTACTTATTAGGATATAAATCTTCCGTTGTTAATTAATACTCTAAAACTTGGATGATGAGTGATGGGCGAGCTGAGCTCTGCGATGAAGAACCCTGAGGTATCTGACGAATTACTAATCATTAATTTTACTTCAAGTTAATACTCGTGTATAGTTATGTGGACATAGTTATAATAAGTAGAAGTGAGAGCACAGTTGCAACATTAAAGGAATTACTGAAAAAAGAAGGGTTTTTTGTTGATGTATGCCCTACAGTTGCAGAGGGTATGGAAGCATGCCTTAGTAAAAAACCTAAGGTAGCGCTTGTGGATATTGAAATTGTTGACAGAAACTTTGCAGAATTTATTGAAGGTAATCCAAAGGTAAAGATGATATTTTTCGTAGATAAGAGGGATGTTGATAAAAACATGTTTATTGAGATGTTCAAGCACGTTCCAAAAGTAAACGTTAGCTTTGGATATGGAGAACTTATAGATATTGTTAAAAAAATAGCAGAATGCTATATCCTAAGTTGCAGGATGTGTATTCCCGAAGACTGCTCTTTCTGTATCGTCTACTGCCCAAAATTCTGTAAAGATAAGTGTTGCTACGAATGTTCAGACGTTGTTTATATATCTAAACAGAGGTGCGTTTTTCACAATGGTTGCGAAATCGATGAGCTCAAATGCTCGGAAAGGAAAATTATTAACACTAAATAATTTATTAATTTAATTTTCTAAATTTTCTAGTGGTGTAGCTAAATAGCTTCCAAGGAAGTGAACCATTCCGCACAACCATACCCGCACTCTGTTTTAAATACAGAAAATTTTATTAATGAGTTCTGTTAACATGTTTGCTGATAGCTTATAACAAGGTGGCTGGGCATGTATAAAAAAGTTTTAGTTCCTACCGATGGTTCCGAGCAGTCAAAAAAAGCTGTTGAACACGCTGCAAAGCTTTCTAAGGCACTAAATGCAAAAATAACACTGCTTTATGTTATAAATCTCCCATATATCAAGCAGATAACACTTGTGGGAGAGCATGCTGCAGAGGAACTTAGAAAGAAGGGAGAAAGAATACTTAAAGATGCAGAAGAAATTGTCAAGAAGTATGGGGTTGAGTATGAAAAGAAGATCGACGAAGGAGATCCGGCATCGGTAATCGTAGAGTATGGAAAAAAGCACGATGCAATAATCATGGCTTCGCATGGACACAGTGCGATTACAAAGCTGCTCTTAGGTAGTGTTGCCGATAAGGTTGTTAGAACCTCCACAGTCCCAGTAACAATTGTAAAATAGGAGGTGCTTGTATGCTTGGGCTTGGAGACGGATACGTAGCCCTTGCCTATATTCTTACAATACTCTCTACGATAGTTTGCGTGATTTATGGTGTAATTAAGTGGAACAGAGACGATTAGGGGTGAGAGCATGGGTGGTAAGGTAGATCCAACGCTGCTTGGGGTCCTTGTTGCGTTGTATCTTAGCATCATCGTTTACTTAGCCTACTATAGCTGGAAGAGAACGAGAACTGCTGAGGATTTCATGGTTGCTGGCAGAGGAATGCGTTCGTTTATAATGGCGCTGAGCTACGGTGCAACATTTATAAGTACCTCCGCAATAATAGGCTTTGGCGGAATAGCAGCAATGTGGGGAATGAGCCTTCTGTGGCTTACTTTTTTAAACATATTTGTAGGCATACTAATAGCTTTTGCAATTTTTGGCAAAAGAACAAGGAAAATAGGAAAAAATCTAAAAGCTTTGACATTTCCCGAGCTTCTTGCAAAGAGATTCCAATCAAGATTCATACAGGGATTCAGTGCACTTGTAATATTTCTATTCATCTCTGCATACACAAGCATCGTTCTCATCGGTGGTGCAAGGTTCGTTGAGGAGAGCCTTGCTATAACATATAACACCGCATTAGCCTTAATAGCGGTAATCGTTGTTCTCTACGTCCTGTTCGGCGGGTTAAGGGCAGTGATGTATACAGATGCACTTCAAGCAGGGATAATGTTTGTGGGCATGCTCCTTCTGCTCATAGCTACATACAGTGCACTTGGTGGCTTTATATCTGCGCATGAATCCCTTACGGAACTCTACGAAAAGCCGGATGTTCAAGAAAAGATATCTCAGCTGAAGAAGTTCTTTCCACCCGGATTCAGTGGCTGGACAAGCATGCCAGAGTCTGGAAGTGTTCTGTGGTATATTCTTATAACTACGATAATACTCGGCGTCGGTATAGGAGTCTTAGCCCAACCACAGCTTGCGGTAAGGTTTATGACCGCTAAAGACAACAGAGCTCTTAACAGAGGTGTTCTTGTTGGCGGGATATTCATTCTAATGATGACAGGTGTAGCGTTTACGGTAGGTCCTCTCAGCAATGCATACTTCTACGAAAAATACGGAAAGCTCTCCATAGAGATGACAGCAGATGAGCCGAGCAAATACAACTGGGACAAAATAATGCCAATATTCATAAATGATATAATGCCGACGTGGTTCGTCTATCTGTTTATGCTAACGCTCATAGCGGCGGCAATGTCAACTGTAGATTCTCTCTTCCACGTCCAAGGGACTTCTCTTGGTAGGGACTTTTACAGAGCTGTTATGAACGGGGATGAAGAAAAGTCTTTCCTTCTGAGCAGAGTTGGAGTTGTGGTAGGAGTTGTTTTTGCAATAATTTTAGCATATAAGCTGCCGCCGAACATAATCGCCATAGCAACAGCTTTCTGGTTTGGCTTGTGTGCAAGCACGTTTCTACCAGCGTTCGTAGCCGCACTCTACTGGAAGAGGGCTACAAAGCAAGGGGTAATCGCCGGCATGCTCACCGGGTTCTTTACAAGCATGTTTTGGTATGTCTTCGTTCACAAGAAGGAGGCTGCAGCCCTCGGTATATGCGAGGCACTGTTCGGAAAGACGACATTATTAGGAATGCCGTGGATGTTCATAGATCCATTAATTGTAGCACTGCCCCTTGCAGCATTGGTTACAGTAGTTGTCTCCCTCGCAACGAAGCCCATGAGCGAAGAGCATATAAAGAGGTGCTTCGAATAATTTTTTTATTTTATTTTTTCAACATATAAACAAACAAAAAAAATTAAAAAATCCCCTTTTCCTTTCTTAAATCAACAATCCTCTTAGCTTTTCCTTCGAACCTTGGTAGCGTGTTGGGTTCTGCAAGCTCAACTTCTACCTTAATACCAAGAGCAGAATTTAATTCCTCTTCAATTTTCTTTTTAAGAATATCTACATCATTTTTCTTGTTGTTAAAGAACTTTTCTGACATTTCTACTTTAACCGTAAGTTTATCAAGGATATCTCTATCAACAACGATTAGATAGCTCTCTCCAACGCCCTCTATTCCCATCAGAACATGCTCGATTTGGCTTGGAAATACATTTACACCTCTTATTTTGAGCATATCATCGCTTCTTCCCTGAACCCTCAGCATTCTTGCATGTGTCCTTCCACATTCACATTCTTCTTTTGTTACTACTGATATATCCCTTGTTCTATATCTTATAAGGGGCATTGCCTCTTTATCGAGTGTTGTAAAAACGAGCTCCCCTTTTTCACCCTCGTCAAGCACTTCGCCAGTCTCTGGATCTATAACCTCAACTATAAAGCTGTCCTCCCATATATGCAAGCCATTTTGATGTTCGCATTCAACGCTAACCCCGGGTCCACAGAGTTCGCTCATTCCGTATATATCTATTGCTTTTAGACCTAAAGATTCCTCTATTTTTTTTCTCATGCTTTCACTCCAAGGTTCAGCACCAAAAAATCCAAGCCTAAGCTTGAAGTCGCTTGATGGATCTAAACCCTCTTTTTTAGCCACCTCACTTATATAAAGAGCATAGCTTGGAGTGCAGGCTAAGATTGTAGCTCCAAAATCCTTTATAAGCATTATCTGCCTCTTCGTATTGCCGACACTTGAGGGCACCACTGTTAAGCCGAGCTTCTCGCCGCCGTAGTGGAATCCTAAGCCTCCTGTAAACAGCCCATATCCGTATGCAACGTGCATAATATCATCCTTTGTAGCACCAGCGGTAGCTAAGCATCTTGCCATTAAATTGCTCCACCATTCTATGTCATTCTGCGTATAAGCAACTACAGTAGGCTTGCCCGTTGTTCCGGAACTCGCATGGACCCTGACAACTTCCTTCATATCTACCGCAAGCATTCCAAATGGATAGTTTTCCCTTAAATGGTCTTTAACTGTAAAAGGAAGCTTGGATAGATCTTCAAGCCTTTTTATATCATCTGGTTCAACATTGTTTTCTTTAAATAGTTTTCTGTAAAATGGTATCTTTTGATAACAGTATCTCACAAGCCTTTTCAGCTTCTTTTCCTGAATTCTTTCGAGTTCTTCTCTTTTCATAGTTTCTATTTCCCTGTGGAGCATTCTATCACCTCTTTTTTAATTTAATTGTTCTATTGATATTTAAACATTTGACCTTCTTGGGATTGTTTGAAATTTACTATTATGGAGTATTATCACATCTGTGCACACATAATTCTATGTTGATGTTCTGTTGCAAGTTTTATATATGCACCTATTAGCGAAAGGATAACATGAAGACGAAGAGGTCTTAAAATTATAAGATATTCGTAAAAGTATTACTTGAGCATAAGAACAAGAGGTTCTATGAAGAGCTTTTTAAAGAGGAAAGCAACGTTTTAGCATGCGATTCTACTGGCATTAGGGCGGATAACAGGAGCTCACACTGCGAAGCGAGATCGGGAAAAAATCTCTGGCATGTTCATATCGCTGATACAAGCAACATTTCAGTGCTCTCTCAGAGAATCGGTATATGCACAAGCTCAGATTTCTTAGCTGATACGAAAAACGAAAAACACACAGTTGCAGATTCCGGCTTCGATTGCTTGGCAACGAGAGCTTCGCAATTTTCAAACCTATTAAAGTTCAAGTCTAAAAATATCTTAAACCCCTCCTCGCCAATGTAAAAAAAGATGGCTCTGCAAAACTTATAGGCGATAGAGTTAAATCCCGCTTACGTAAGTTTTGCTAATCGCCGCTTGCTACAACATCTATTTTTTTTACTTATTTGTTACTTTTTTATCCTTGTTATCTAAACTTGTAACAGAGCAAGTAGTTTTAATTTATCTTCCCCTCTTCTGAAAATTTCATTTATCACTTCAGAAAAGTGATTTGTAAAAAACTCCTTTATTTCATCCCTAATCTTTTTCCAATATAAACTTAGCTCAAGAGTCTTTAGCGACTCTTAATATAGCTTCTTTTATAATTTAAAATATCTCATTTTGCATGTTCAGAAAAGTCTTCCATTCTTCAAGACATCTTCTATCCAGTTTATGAAAACTAGTCTTTGTGCTCGATTTTATACTTACTCCAATTTCTTCTTGTTCATTTATTCGTATAAAAATATCAGTTTTGATACCATCTTTACGTGCTCTTAATCTTCTTCGTGGATTAAAACCAAGTTTTATTAAGCATTCTCTTTTTGTGTTGTGAAATTTTTCATCGAAGTTTATTCTGTTGATAATATCCTGTTCACCGTCCAAGCCTATTCTGGCTTCTTTTTCACCCTTTTCCAAACGATTGTAATATAGCATTATAAGCACTCATTAAATAGATTGCTTTTATTGTTTTTAAAACTTTCTATCACCATATTTGTAACACTCCAAATGTAATACCCCAAGATTCAACAGAACCTTCTCTCAGAAAGCTTTTTTACAATGTGAATCATTTTTTCATATTCCTTCTCCGATAAGCCCTCGTTGAAGTATCTGTCGTATAAATCTATGAGCTCCTTTAGCTCTTCCTTTATGTTGTTCACCCACACCACCGAGTTAATATCTATCACGATATTACATTAAAAATTTTTCTATTAGTAATCCTAACGCATGCAACGAGTTGTATTTAGTAATGCTAACCATGGTTTCCTTAGGAAGATTTAAAATTTCTCGCATACTCTTTAATTTTCATAACGATATCATTTATATCAACGTTTTTTGTCGTATCAACTACAATATGCTTTGATAGTATTTTTTCAAACTGGGATTTTATTTTTTTATAAACTTCATAGTCAGCATCGCTGATGCTCCTTTCTTTTGATCTCTTTATAAGTCTTTCCTTGACAACTTCTTCATTGCATACGCATTCAATAATTATAATTTTTTTCCCCAATTTTTCCGCAATTTCATAAGCTTTACGTCTTATACTTCTCTTATAAAAAGTTCCATCAAGAATAACATTTATATTATTCATTAAAAGATATTTTGTTAATAAAAATAACACATTATAGATCAATCTCTTTTCTTCTTCCGTATATTTTGGTTTGGGTAACATTTCTTTCCTTATCACATCAGTATTAAGAACCACAGCATTTATTTTTTCTGCAAGCTTTTTTGCAAGCGTGCTCTTTCCAGTTGCTGGCAAGCCAGCTATGATTATGAGCATGTATAATAAGAGAACTTTGAAAAATAAAAAAGTAGAGGGGCACGGAAAGGTTGGAGGTTGCAACTACCCTACAATACTATTGAGCGTTTATGTTTAAAAATTAAGAACTTATATATAAATTTTTCGGTTATAGTTAACTACAAACGGTTAACAAAGAGTATAGTAAGCATTATAAATAGGCACCTACATACTCTACATTATGCCAAAGATAAAATTCTTTGCACGATTTAAGGAAGAAATAGGGAAGGATGTAATAGAAGTTCAAGCAGATAATATAAGTTTAAAGGAGCTTTTGGAGAATCTTTCGAAAGATTATCCGAAAATAAAGGAATTTGTTGAAGAGGGTCTTGTTGCTGTAAACCATGAAGTTGTAAATGATTTAAAAATGAAGATAAAAAACAGTGACGAAATTGCAATTCTACCATTTTTCTCTGGAGGATAGTGGTGAGATGAATGAACAAGAGCATGCTGAGATATAGAAGACAGATTCTCATATTTGGGGAAGAATCTCAGAAAAAGCTTTTAAAATCTAAGGTTGCCGTAATAGGTGCTGGTGGGCTTGGCTCGTCTGTGCTCTACTATCTTGCAAGTGCCGGTATTGGAGAAATAAAGATTGTTGACTATAAAGAGGTTGACATGCCTGATTTAAACAGGCAGATACTCTATACAGAAAAGGATGTTGGAAGAAAGAAGGCTGAAGCATCAAAAGAAAGACTCGAAATGCTTAATTCTGAGATAAAAATACAGAGCATTGATAAAAAAATTGATGAAAAAAACATAGATGACATAATAAAGGATTGTGATGTTGTCGTTGACTGCTTAGATAACTTCTCCGCACGCTATATATTAAACGATGCATGTTTAAGGCTGAAAAAGCCACTTGTTCATGCAGCTGTTGAGGAGATGAGGGGGCAGGCTACAACGGTTATCCCCGGGAGAACTCCTTGTTTGAGATGTATATTTCCAAACTTTAGAGATAGAAGAATGGAACTTCCGATTTTAGGATCTACACCGGGAATGTTTGGTGCAATACAGGCAAATGAGGTTGTAAAGCTTATAACTGGATACGGTGAAACGCTTGTGAACAAACTCCTCATAATAGATCTAAAAACGCTTACATTTGATCTCCTCAAAATTAAAAAAAGGAAAAACTGCATATGTCAAGGGGTGGGCACATGATAAAGCTTCAGCGTGAAGATTTTTCCATAGAAGAGGTTGTTAATGAGATAAAAAAGAGATCAAGAAACATTGGAGCTGTAGTTACGTTTTTAGGTGTTGCAAGGGAGTTTTCAAGGGGAGAGAAAGTTGTGGAGCTTGAGTATGAAGCGTATAGCGAGATGGCAGTTAAAAAGCTTGAAGAGATAAGAGAAGATGCTCTTAAAAAGTTTGATATAATAGATGTTATAATAATACATAGATATGGCAAAATAGATATAAATGAGAATATAGTTCTTATAGCAGTAGCTGCATCTCACAGAAAGGATGCATTTGAAGCGTGCATGTTCTGCATAGATGAGCTTAAGAAAAGAGTTCCTATATGGAAAAAGGAGAAGACAGAAAAAGGAGAAATATGGATAGAAGAACATCCTTAGGTGTTTCCATGAAGGAAATACTGAAATACAAGGGTTTTATAATTGATATGGATGGCGTGGTTTATAGAGAAAAAGAAGTTATAGAAGGCTCAAGAGAGGCTATAAAGAGGTTGAAGGAGCTTGGGAAGAAAATAGTATTTATAAGCAACAATTCAACAAGGTCAAGAGAGGAATATATGGAGAAGCTGAGAGATCTAAACTTACCCATTGAAATAGACGAAATAATGCCAGCTACGTATGCACTTGCAACATACCTCTCGCGTAAGTATCCAGATAAGAAAGTTTTCGTTCTCGGAACTTTGGGATTAATAAAGGAACTTTTATGGGCGGGAATAAAAATTACAGAGGATGAAGAAAAAGCAGATCTCTTAGTTACCGGATCAGATTTAAATATAAGCTATGAAAAGTTTAAAAAAGCTACAAGAATACTTTTAGCAGGGAAGCCCTGGATTGCAACAAATAAAGATAAGCTCCATCCAACTCAAAGCGGACTTGTTCCGGGAGCTGGGCTTATTGTAGGGGCTTTGAGTTTTATAACTGGAAGAGAGCCTGAAATAATAGGAAAACCCTCTAAAAATATTGTTGAAGAAGCGATAAAGAAAATTGGAGTCAAAAAAGAAGAATGTATAATTATAGGAGACCTAATAGAGAGCGACATTCTCGCTGGGAAGAATGCTGGAATAGCAACGGCTCTTGTTCTTTCAGGAGCTACAAATAGAGAAGATTTGAAAAAAAGCAGCATAAAGCCAGACTATGTTTTGGAAAGGTTGTTCAGCATTTTCGAATAGTCCTTTTCTGAGGTTAACACTCAATTTTTATAGTGTATGATAACTGGAATATGTAGCCTATGTAGCAAGACTGGAATACTCTATACATGCTCCTTCTGCGGCAGACTTGTATGTGCGGAACACTACGATTTTACAAAGGGAATCTGTGTTGTCTGCAAAGGTGGCAAGAGGTTTTATGAGAAGCTCGGCTTCAAATACTAAGTCTGAAACATAACATTTATAAAATAAAAAAAGAAGAGGAGGGAAATATAATTATCTGTAGAAAAAAGGTGCTTGTTGATGGATAAATACGACGTCTGTATTATTGGTGGGGGAATAACTGGTTGTGGCATTGCACGAGATTTAGCTTTAAGAGGTTTAAACATAATTCTTCTCGAAAAAGGGGACTTAAGTGTTGGAACTACGGGAAGAAGTCATGGTTTGATTCATAGCGGTGCAAGATATGCGGTAACCGATTTAGAGAGTGCAAAGCAGTGCGCAGAGGAAAACGAGATTCTAAGGAAAATCGCAGGAAGCTTTATAGAGCCGACTGGTGGGCTTTTCGTTCTATTTAAAGGAGACAACTATGACTACGTGGATAAATTTGTAGATGGATGTAAAAAAGCGGGAATACCTTTTGAGGAACTTTCTGGAGAGGAAATCATAAAAATAGAGCCAAATTTGAGTAAAGACGTTGAACTTGGGTTTAAAGTTAGAGATGCTGTTGTTGATCCCTTTCTTCTAACGATTGCAAATGCATATTCAGCAAGGCTTGAGGGTGCAAGAATAGAGACGTATGCAAAGGTTGTTGATATAAAAGATGAAGATATTTTCTACATCCAAAACGGGAAGAAGAAAAAAGTAAAAGCTGAGGTAATAATAAACGCAACTGGCGTTTGGTGCAACGAGGTTGCAAAGCTTAGGGGATTTGAAATAGAATTAAAAACTTATAAAGGTAGCATTCTCGTTTACAGCGGAAGAGCTGTTAAGCATGTTGTAAATCACCTCAGAGCTCCATCTCAAGGTGATATTATACTTCCGCACAAGAAAACAACCCTCGTTGGAACAACGTTCTTGGAAGAGAAAAACTTAGAAAAATTTAAGATATATAGGCATGAAGTGGAGCTCTTAAAAAAAGAAGGGGAAAGAAAGGTTCCATTAATAGGAAAAATGAAGCTTATAAGAGCCTACGCTGGACTTAGACCAATTGTAGGCAAAGAGAAGGAGAGGGGCTTTACATTAATTAAAAAAGAAAATTTTATAACTGTAACCGGAGGAAAATTCTGCACATACAGGCTTATGGCAGAAAAAGCCAGTGATCTTGTAGTTAAGATTCTCGGAGTTAAAACATGTTGCAGAACTGCTGAGGAGCCCATAATACCAGATGATGATCGTGGATTTAGGGAAGAAATTAAAAGATACTACAAAAAATATGGTGATCTTGCGAAAAAAATAATACCATACTCAGGATATAGAGGGAAGGTTTGCATATGCGAGAACGTTAGCTCTGGAGAAATAATATTTGCCGTAAAAGAACTTTTCGCTAAAAATATAAGGGATATAAGAAGAAGAACGAGAATAGGCATGGGATACTGCCAAGGAAGAAGATGCACACTTGAAGCTGCAATAACACTATACTCAAATGGCTTTGATGCAAAAGAAGTTCAAAAGCAGATAATAAATGGATTGAGAGAAAGATGGCGTGGAATTATTCCAGTTTTTGAGGAAAGCATTAAAGAGGCTAAGCTCATTGAAGCTGTCTACTCATGTGCTGGAAACTACAATCATATAAAAAAATACATACCTGGATTGGTGAAGTTCTTATGAGCAGAAGCGTTTTGGTTATAGGTGCTGGAATATCTGGGCTAATATCTGCAATAAGGGCGAGAAAGCTTGGAAACGATGTAACAGTAGCTTTTAGTGGCAAGGGTGCTACCTCGCTTTCTTTGGGAGTTGTTGACGTTCTCGGCTACGTTGATAGAAGAGCTGTGAGAGATCCTCTAAAAGGCATAGAGGAGCTTATCAAAAAGAAACCGAGGCACGTTTATTCTCTCGTTGGCGTAGATAATATAAAGAAGAGTATTAATTTCTTCAAGGAACTAACTAAAGAGGTTGAACTTGAATATGTAGGTGATTTAAGAAAAAATATATACATTGCAACGCAGTTTGGGACAATAAAACCTACGTGCTTAGCCTTGAAGGAAGTATACGATGCAAGGGTTGACACTTGGGATGGGAAAAAGGTTTCAATATCTGGAAGCATAGTAAGGGACTACCATCCGAAGTTCATTTCTGATAGTCTTTCCTTCTTTCTCCCGAAATTCGGTATAGATGTAAGGTTTGTGGATGAGAATTATGCGGACATTGTTTTAAGACCTTTATCTCAAAAAAAGGAGGAATCATGCGTAATACCACTGCTTGGAGATGGAGAAATTTTGAGAAAAAAGCTTTTTAAATATGCCCAAAAAATAGGAGTTGAATTTATAAAAGACACGATAAAAAAAGGAAAAATTAAGGGAAATGAGGTTAAAGAGGTTTATGGAAGAAAGAGCTATGAGGCAGATGTTTACATTCTTGCATCTGGCGATTGGATAGGAGGCGGACTTAACGCTTTTAAAGAGCCCATATTTAATCTTGATATGATAAAATCCAACGGAAAGCTTGTTAGAAAGATACCATTTCCAGAGAGTGGTCATAAATACTCAAAAATAGGTGTTAAAGTGAATGAAAGTTTAAATCCTTTTATAAATGGAAATGAAATTGTTAATTTAAAGGTTGCTGGAAGCATAATTGGAAACTATGACTATTGCACTGAGAAAAGCGGATTTGGTGTTTGTATATCAACTGCATATTTAGCCGCAAGTTTATAGGAGGTATTAAAATGCTGAAGGAGTTTCTGAAGGATGAGCTTTTGGAGGTTATGGAAAAGGCTAAAAAAGGCATATGCAGCAGGGAGTTCGAAAATGTCGTGATAGTTCATCACAACGATGCAGATGGGCTCTGTGCAGGAGCTATACTCTATAAAACGTTTTCTGAGCTTGGAATGAAGACAAAAACTATATGCATAGAGAAGGTTCATCCAGCCATCGTTGAGAAGATACACGAAAACAGGAAAGATGCCCTCTTTATATATACAGATTTAGCTGGGCTTGTTGGAGATGTAATAGCAGAAATAGACGGTGGAAGAAATTTAATCTTAATATTGGATCATCATCCAGCAAAAAATGTTGAAAAGGAAAATATACTTGTAGTTGCTCCAGAACTTCTTGGTGTTAGCGGCGACGTATTTGTATCTGCTTCCACACTTGCATATCTGTTCTGCAGGAATGTAGCGGATGTTAAGGAAACTGCATCGCTTGCAGTTATTGGTTCTGTAGGCGATTATCACGATAGAAGCGGAGGCATACTTGGCTACGATAGAGTGGCTCTTCAAGATGCTATAGAAAGCGGAGAAGCAAAGATAAAAATAGAAGGTAGCAGAGAGAGGTATTTCATAAAGAGCTTTAACGAGTATGCAGACGTAATAGCGGATTATCTTACAACACTCGGCTCTATAGGCTACTACACGATGGACTACAAGCTGGGGATAAAAGCTTGTTTAGAAGGATTTGACGATAAAGCTATGCAGAGAGTAGAGGAACTTAAAAGAATCAAGGAAGAGAAGTTTAAAAACAAGATAAAAGAATTAATTGCAGGTGAGCTGAGAAAAGAGAAGTTTGTTCAGTGGTTCCATGTTGGAAGAGATTTCATGCCAATGGGGGTTAAGGTAATAGGGCTCTTCTGCCATTTAATAAAAGACATGAGCTTTGTAGATGAAAGCAAGTTTGTTGCAGGATTTCAAGATTTTCATCCAGAACTTCCAGAAATAGGAAAAATTCCTTGGCAAGGTGTTAAAGTGAGCTTTAGAGCACCTGCACCTCTTGAGAGAAAGGTTCTCTCTGGAGAAGTTCCGGGGCTTGATGTAACCCTACCTTGGGCTACAGAAAGGGTTAAAGGAGTCGCAGATGCTACACACAGAATAGCTGCGGCTTCTCTCATAGATAAAGGAAAAGAAGAAGAATTTATTAAAACATGGGAAGAAATAATGGAAAAACTCATGCTGAAAAGAGGTAAATAAAGACATTTTAAGCTATCCACCAGCGCTTACCGGGAAAACGCATATATCAGCCTTATCTTTTACTTTTATTCTAAGGTCTTCAACTGGATTGCCGTTTAGTAGAACCCTCACGTCATCTTTAAGATTATCACTTTTTGTAAATATTTTGTCTCTAATTTCTGGATATTTCTCAAATAATTCATAGAAGCAGTGCCTAATCTCTGCATTCTCATAGACATCTATATGAAACTCCCTCTTTCCATTCAATAAATGTCCATATATAGTAATTTTTACTTTTATTTTTCTTTTCATTACTAAAACCTCAACTGTCCTCTAATTTTAAGCTCTTTTAGATCGAGAGACAATCCATCTGTCGCACTTATTGTCCTTACTCCGGTCTCTTTTTCTACCCTTTTTGCCTCTTTGAATCTTTCATCAACCATTTTCATGCCAAAATGATTTAAAATTGCAATTTTGGGTTTAACTTCTTTCAAAATGTTTATAACATCGTTAACACAGAGATGTCCTCTTATTCTCTCTCCCCTTGGTCTTATAACGTTGAAGACTATTATATCAGCATCTTTATATAGTTCAGCTATATTATCTCTGTATTCAGTATCAGAAGTATATATGAGAGTTCTATCGAAATCCAATCTTAAACCAACGTTTGTTGGATCTGTATGGTATGCTTTAAGGCAAGAAACTTCAACACCATTTATAATAAATTTTTTCTCTGGCTCAAGTATAAAAAGCTTTTCAACCTTTGAGAGATGATAGCTCGAAACTGCTGGACCTATTCCCTCTATGCCTTCAACCACACTTTTGCTCCCAGCAAAAACTCCTCTAACC
Source organism: archaeon (assembly GCA_027051165.1). GTDB lineage: Archaea > Hydrothermarchaeota > Hydrothermarchaeia > JALTZZ01 > JALTZZ01 > JALTZZ01. The sequence goes on from JALTZZ010000157.1 coordinate 25,061, forward strand.
TTTGTCATACCCTTTGTCATCGCTTCTATAAGGATTTCTGCATCGTTGTAGTGATCTGGATGACAATGGGTTACAAATATTGCATTTGTAGATAAGGGTGAAATTTTATTTTCATACGCACAGACGAGAGCCCCTGGACCGGGGTCTATGTGTATCTGTATATCTTTCTTCACTTTAAGGACAATTCCACCAGTTTTAAGCCTCTGCGTAATCGTTACCCATCTACCCCCACCGCTTCCAAGAAATATCAGCTCCATCTAACCACCTTTTACCTTGATGTCAAACACCACATGATAGATCCTTGGAGCATAGCTCTTCACAAATCGCCAATATCCTATCTCTGCAGATAAACCCATCTTTTCTATTTCTTTTATTATTTCGTTTTTTCTTTTTTCAACATCCTCTTTTTTAACTAAATCATGAAAATGTATTATTCCCTTTTCCTTAAGAATACTTAAAGCCTTATTTAAAAATTTTAAAGGTTCAAAAAAATATCCCATAACAATTCTATCTGCAACGTTTTTAAGATCCACATCTCTGCAATCGCTGTTGATTGCAACGACGTTTTTTAATTTATTAAGCCTTATATTTTCAACGAGATATCTATATGCAACAGGATTCTTGTCTATTGCATATATAAGCTTTGGCTTTGAGTGTTTTGCAATAGGTATCGTGAACTGACCTACGCCAGCGAACATGTCAACAACAACCTCTTTTCTTCTTGCAATATACGCCATTCTTTCTCTTTCACCCATATTTCCTGTAGAAAACATTACCTTAAGAGGATCAAGCTTAAATAAGCATCCATTTTCTTTATAGATTGTTTCTGTATTAGGACTGCCAGCCAAGACTTTTGCTTTTGGTTCTCTGAACTCATCGCATATTTTCTCTCTATAAACAACGCTTTTTGCTTTGAAAACTTTTAAAAGTTCTTCTGCAAGCTTTTTATCTTCTACTCCTATTATTATCACGTCTCCAAGAAATTCAACTTTTCCTTTAACTTTTTTTGCTACTTCTCTTTTTTTAAAGTCCATCTTTCTAAATACAGGATTTTTCTGAACCACAACATTGCCTATAGGAATGTTTGGCTCTCTCTTTATTGGTATCTCAACATAATTTTCGCTTCTGATGATTTTTCTACTGCTATCTATTAATTTGAGCATCGAAAGTTTTTTTATTGCTTTTTCAGCTTCCTTTTTATGAACCCTTACTGCCAGCATAGAGCTCCAGAACCTTTTTTAAATTTTTAATTTCTATAGGTGCAAATATTCCTAAAAGACCGGGTTTTGCATTTTTTCCAACAACAAGAACAAGTTCTCCGTTAATATAGATGTTAAGTGTGTATCCTTTCTCTTTTAGTCTCAATGCAAAGTCCTTCAACTCATCGAGCACCATTTAAGACACCTTATTTAAGTGCTCTTATAAGCTCTTTAAACTTTTCAACATCTTTTATATCAACATTTATTTCTTTACCGTTAGCATATGCTTCTAAAACATCTTTTTCTTCAATTTTTATTTTAATTTTCATTCCTTTCTCAAGTATTTCTATTATTCTTTCAGTTTTACTTTTTTTCTCCATAAAATCACCTCCAATATTCTTCAATAAATTTTTTTATTCTATCAAGCCCAAGTTTTATGTCTGCCATGCTTGTAGAGTAGGATATTCTAACGTAACCTCTGCAACCAAAAGCCTCCCCTGGCGTTAGTGCAACACCCCCTCTGATCAGAAGATTTCTTGCAAATTCTCTTGAATCTCCGTTAACTTTTGGAAAGACATAAAAAGCCGCCTTTGGTTCTGTAAATTCAAAGCCCATCTCTTTTAACCTTTTAACTATGAAGTCCCTTCTTTCCCTATAAATCTTTATAAATTTTTCTCTAAGCTTATCTTCTATTTCAAGAGCTCTAATTGCAACGTCCTGAGCTACGGAACTTGGTGAAATATAGAAGTTCTGCTGTATTTTTGTTACAGCCTTTATAATCTCCTTGGAAGCTACAATATATCCTATTCTTAGCCCAGTCATTGCGTGAAGCTTAGAGAAGCCGTCAAGCATTATTGCTTTGTTTGTGCTTAAGTGTTCAAGAACGCTTGGACTTCTCTTTCTGTCAAACGTTAGCTTGGAGTATATTTCATCGCTTATTACGTAGATATCGTAATCTTCAGCTACCTCGCATATATCTTTCATGTTTTTGTCGCTGAAGTATGTGCCAGTGGGATTCATCGGCGTATTTATTATGATTGCCTTCGTTTTTTTGTTTATTTTTTCCTTTAGAACTTCAACATCAATTTCAAATTCTCTATCAAGCTCTATTTTTACAGGCTTACCTCCGAAAAATCTCACGAAATTGGGATAGCATGAGTAGTGCGGTTTTGTTATTATAACCTCATCCCCTCTATCAACTATGCTCGCCATTACATAGAAGAATCCCAAGCTTACTCCACCGGTTATAACAACGTTTTCCTCTTTTATTTCATAGTTAGAGAACTTATTTACGTTCTCACATATCTTCTCTATAAGCTCTTTTTTTCCTTGCGAACAAGTATATCTTACCTTTTTTATTGATTCGAGAGCAGCAGCTCTGAGTTCGTTGTCAAGCTCTAAATCTGGCTCACCTATCTCAAAATGAACCACTTTTTTTCCTTTTCTCTCAAGTTCTTCTGCTTTCTTTAAAATTTCCATTACCTCAAATGCTTCGAGCTCTTTTATTCTTCTGCTCAGCAATACAATCACCGAGAGATTCCTATTTCTTCCGCTACACCTCTTTTTATAAGCGCTTCGGCATTTTCTTTTGGTAGGTTTACAACATCCTCTTTTTTAAATGGTCCGTAGATTTTTCCGTCAATTCCTACAATTTCGGGCAAATCCTTTAGTATTCTAACGGTAATTTTGTTATTGTCTTCTTTTTTTTCTATTTCTTCAAGCTTTTCTTTTATTTTCCTTAGAATTTCGGAATAAAATTCTTTTTCGGAGCTCATAATGTTTCTTGGTTCGATGTATTCCTTGTCTCTCGATGCGTATAGTGCATATAACACCATCTTTTCTACTCTTTTGAATAAAAGTTCAGAAAGTGTCTCCTTTATTTTAATAAATATTTTTATCTTCTCTATATCATCTCTAAATTCCTCTATCTGTGTTTTTCTAACAAAATCAAGAATCTCTTTATACAGGTTTTCATCTATTTCGGTGAGCTTGCTTGATGACCTCTCCCTATCGAGCATGTCAAGCAGGGTTCTGTAAACCTCTTCTAAATCCATAAATTTGATTTATCCTTAATCTAAATAAAAACTTTGCTTCAAATATTTTTTAATTTGTTACAGCATAGAATAGTTGTCAGAAAGATATGGGGTATGGCGGTCATAGCGGCGGGGCCACACCCGTTCCCATTTCGAACACGGAAGTTAAGCCCGCCAGCGATCCCGGTTGTACTGCGGTGCGGGAGCCCGCGGGAAGCCGGGGACGCCGCCAGCCCTTTTATTATTTTAAATGCCCTGGTGGTGTAGCGGCTATCATTCGGGACTGTCACTCCCGAGACTCGGGTTCAAATCCCGACCAGGGCGCTCCCTACTTTTCTTTTGCATGGCTAAACATTCCTTAATTATTTGTGCACAACATTTAAAATGTTACAAGTTCAGAAATAAAAAGGTGAGAATATGGCTGAAGACATGAACAAAAAAATTTTAGAAGCCTTAAAAGAAATTGGAAAGCCTGCGAGCTCTAAGGAAATTGCTGAGAAAATTGGAGTGCCTACATCAAAAGTTTCGTGTAGACTTGCACCCCTAAAAAAGAAGGGACTAATAGAGTCCCCAGAAAAAGGAAAGTGGGTTATAACAGAGGAAGGGAAAAAATCTTTAGAAGGATGATTTATGAAAGCTCTTATAATAGCAACGGACGAATTTGAGGATTTAGAGCTTTTTTATCCATATTTTAGATTGAAAGAAGAGGGTATTGAGGTTCATATAGCATCAAACAAAAAGATAATCGTGGGAAAGCATGGATACAAGGTAAAAGCAGATCTTCTATTCAAAGAAGTAGATCCAGAAAAATACGATATACTCATAATTCCCGGTGGAAAGTCTCCTGAAAGAATAAGAATACTTGAAGATGTCATAAGAATCACACATCACCTTATAAAAGAAAAAAAGATAATTGCTGCGATATGTCATGGTCCACAGATACTTATTTCTGCTGGTGCGGTGAAAAACAGAAAGATGACTTCATGGAAAGGTATAAGAGATGATTTAATGGCTGCAGGAGCAGAGTATATAGATAGAGAGGTTGTAGTTGATGAGAATATAATAACATCGAGGATGCCAAGCGATCTTCCAGCTTTCTGCAGAGAAATTTTAAACAAAATTAAGGAAAAAAAGAGATGAAAATCCTTTTCTGTGTAAGCTCCGTAGGTTTGGGGCATGCTGTAAGGAGCGTTGAACTCTGTAACAAATTTGAAAGAAAAAAAGATGTAGAAGTATACTTTTTATGTGCAGAACCAGCTTTAAGTTTTATAAAATCAAAGAAAAAGCGTATTATTAAAGAATCTGAGAATTTAATCTCCCTTTCTCAATTTATAGAGGAGCTTACTGAAAACGGCATACTGAGGTTTAAAATTACAACAGCTTTAAAATTTTTAAGAGCACTATACAAGAATTATAAAATAACGAGAAAAGTTTTAGAAAGAGAGAATTTTGATCTAATATTATGTGATGAGTTTTGGGAGATCTTTTTCTTCAAAGATAACGGCAAAATAATTTTTCTTTCCGATGTCTATAAATTTGAGGACAAATATCTTAGAGGCATGTCTAAAATTCTTATAAAAATCTTAAATGTGATATTAAAGTTTTTATATAGCAAATTTGATGCGCTGTTTTATGCAGAGTGTCCAAGCAGCAGATGTCTCGGCTACCCAGCAATTTACGGAAAGAGGGAGATAAAACTTGAGCAAAAAATTAGAAAAATAAGAAAACTTAGAAAAAGAAAGGTTATACTTGTTTTAGTAGGTGGAACGAGCACTGGAAAAGATTTAATAGAAAAAATTGTCAGAATATCGGATAAAGTAAATGCTGTTTTTAAAATTATATGCGGTCCAAGAATAAGCTTCGGTTTTAGCTGTCATAAAGGGAACGTTGAAATAATAAACTTTACTGATGATGTGCTTGAGCATTATCTGGAGGCGGATTTGGTTCTATGTCAAGCTGGGCTATCTACAATGCTTGAGGTCTACACTTTAAACAAGAAAACTATTGTTTTTCCAATAAAGAATCATGTCGAACAGCTTGAAAATTCGGAAAAAATTAGAAGCGACAGTATTTTCATTGCAGACAGAAGTATAACTGATGATGAGCTTATAAAAATTATAAAAAATACACTTGAGTTTTACGATGAAGACAAAAACAATAAAAATAATAAAAAAGAAAAGAAAATAAAAACTGATGGAATAAGAAATGCATATAAGGTTATTTCATGGAGATATTTAACAAAACAAGGAAGATAGTTCTGTGCAGAAATGCTGAGGTTGCAGAAAGCTTTGGATCAAGACTCCTCGGCTTAATGTTTAGAAGGGATTTTGAGGGATGCCTCGTAATACATGCAAAGTATTCATGCTCAATACATACTTGTTTCATGTTCTTCCCAATAGATGTGGTTTTCTTGGACAAAAATTTTGTTGTTTGCGATTTTGTAACGCTTAAACCTTGGAGATTCTATTCTCCTAAGAGGAGTTGCAAGTATATAATTGAATCAAAAGAGGGAAAATTAAAAGGAAAAGTGGATATAGGAGACAAGCTCGAATTTATCTTTCCTGTTGCTTACAATACCCCTACAAAGGAGATACGCAAGCTTAGCTAAGATGGTGGCTTAGTGAAAATGTTTTAACATGACAAAAAGTAAACTGTATAGTAATGAAAAAGCATGTGTTCAGATGCCTAACTATCAACTTAAAGCGATTGTCAGAGGATTACAGAATAGCCTTAGGCTACATGTGCTACCACAGCGCTAAGCTTTGGAATCAAGCTCTTTTTCTGCTTAACAAAAAAGAAGCTAAGCTAAACTTCTATGACCTATACAACAGGCTTAGGAACAACGTTCACCTAAGGGCTCTGCAGTCGAGATCAGCTCAGATAGTCTTGGACGAGCTTGTCAGAGCTTACAAGAATCATTTTAAGGAGCCAGAGAAATTTGCTAAGCCTAAGCCAAGGAGAAAGCATAGAACGATAATCTTCGATAAAACTGGATTTAAAGTCTGCGGGAGCAGGATAAGGCTAAGCTTGAGCAGGAGCTTGAGAAAGCATTTAAAAGAGAAGCACAACCTTGATCTAAGGTTTTTGTGGCTCGAAACAGGCTTGCCACTAAACGAGAAAGCTATTAAGAACGTGCAGATAGTTCCTAAGGGAGATGAGTTCGAGCTCCACTTGATCTATGAAGCTGAGATAAATCCTATAAACTTTAACGGAAGTAAGGTAATGACAATTGACCCCGGCTCTTCGAACTTCTTTGCTATAGTTGTAGAAGGGGTTGAAACGCCTTATATTATAGACGGCAAGGGATTAAAGAGCCTGCTCAGAAAGTATTTGAAGAGAATCAAAAAGCTTCAGAGCCTAAAAGACAACCTAAAGAACAAAGGTTTACCGTTTCACAATGTTGAGAAGAAAATAAAAAAGCTCTGGGTTAAGATTCACAGACTGCTTAGAAACTTCGCTCATGCAGTCTCTAACCTCGTTTTAGAGCTTGCTTTAAGGCACAACGTCAAGGAGATAAGAGTTGGAGACGGATTTCAGAATAAAAACAGAGAATCAAACATAAATTCAATAGCAGATC
>JALTZZ010000158.1 GCA_027051165.1 archaeon
GGACATAAGGAAGACCAACGATAGAATAGACCTTATGAATCAAAGATTTGACACCGTGATTCAGATGCTGTCTGAGGTTTTGAGAAGATCTTAACTCTCCACCTTTTGTATAAAAGGAGCTGAAACCAATTCATTATCCTTACTTGAATACAAGCTACTTCTTCATATTCCCAAACCTCATTCACTTCTACTTTCTCCTTGGCATATCTTGCAAGGTCAGTTATCTCTATCTCCTCCTTTGTTAAAGTCTGCGGTTCACTACTCCCCATGACCGCCTCTGGGGGAAGTTTGCCTTTTAAGACCTTCTGTTAATTGCGGTAGTATACAGGTCTGCCTTTTGATTTTTCGTAGGTTTAACATTTCAAAAGGATCTTCTTGAATTGCAAATGGGGAACCTTCTTTTGCAAAAATTAATTATTATAGTTGTAAGCTTATCTATATCTGATTTGCTAAATCCCTGCTTATTTCTTATATAATCAACCAAAATACTGCTTGTGAAGGGGTTTTGTGAGTCAGGATAGCATTTATCTGCTTTTAGCATGGATATCTTGTTTGAGCATCTTCTACTCTTATTTAGGTTTTCTTCAAGCAAAGTCAAATTGCCTATTCTGTTCAAATATTCTTTAAATTCCGTCTCGTTACTAAAACCAAAATCTCCAAAATTTGCGTTCAAGTTTTGAGCAATAATATGTTCAATCTGAAGCTTACTATAAAGTTTTACATCATTATCGTTGAATTGTCTTGAAGCCGAATTTACTCCCAGTTGCTTAGCAATCTGACTTAATTCACTATTTACCTCCCATAGTATGTATTTAGTTGCTTCCTTTTTATACATATCCTTATTCCGCATGTAGCGCTCAAAATCACTATCATTGCCATATTCCTGAAGAAATTTACATAAAGATTTAAAAGGAAACTTATTAGATTGCTTAAGTTCAGATATTACTTCCATATAAATATCTTTCCTTGGATCTGTTCCTCTCACTTTGTATATTCTTATATCCATGCTCTCAATAAGTTTAAGAAGATTTTTATTCAAAAACCCTTTATAATGTGCTGCAACGATTAAATGCCATATTCTTATATTAGGCTGTAGTAAGGCAAGGAGCTTGTATAAACGTTTACTATAATTATCATTTTGTTGTTTTGCTTTATCCAAAATAGTGTAAAAACTTTTTGATAGCCCTACAAGATCATTAATTATCTCTTTTATGAAATGCTCTAAATCAACAGGATTTAATCTCAAAATATCCAAAATCTTCAAAAAGAAGTCTCTCCATATGCTTTCTCTATATGCATCGTAATCATATTCTACTTGCTGCCCGACATTGTACTTGGCTATAGCCCACTTAGCGATATAATGGTGCTTTGTCCAAAAATAGCTTTAGACCCACGCTGATCCCAGTATCCTACACTTTCATACATACACCTAAACCTGCCTTCACGCCAGCTTAGCCATCATAAGCATGTTAAGTATGCCTACCTTAAATACTATCTCCTTCCTAATGTTCTCAAATCTCCTGCTCACTACATACTCCCCAAACCATCGCTTAAACACAGAAAAGAAACTCTCCCCAAACCATCTATAACCATATTCAACCTCTTCCTTCCACCGCCCCTTCGCTCCCCTCCTCACAAGAATCCCAGCAGTTATACCCTCCT
>JALTZZ010000159.1 GCA_027051165.1 archaeon
GATTAGAAATGAAGAAAGGATACAAAAAGGTTATATAGAACTGGTAGGAGTAAAAAATTTCCTCCTGATCTTTGGAAAAGAGCCATTAGAAAACTAGATATGTTAAGAAGGGCTAAAACACTGGAAGATTTGAAAGTTCCACCTTCCAACAGGTTAGAAGCACTAAAAGGAGATTTAGAAGGCTTTTACAGTATAAGAATAAATGACCAGTATAGAATTATATTTAGATTTGAGAATGGCGATGCCTATGATGTTGCTATTGTAGATTACCATTAAGGAGTTTTTTCTCATGAATATAAAAGAATTCAAAAAAGCTTTAAAGAATAAACAACAAATAAATGCTGTTCCTATTGCAGAACTTGAAAGAGAGCCTATACACCCAGGAGAAGTTCTTGAAGAAGAATTTATGAAACCTTTAGGACTTTCCCAGTCTAAGCTTGCCAGAGAGCTTGGAGTTAGCGTAAGGGCTATTAACGAAATAGTAAACAAAAAGAGAAGAATAACTCCTAAAATGGATATAAGATTAGCAGAAAGATTTGGAACCAGTGCAGAGTTTTGGCTAGGTCTACAAATGGATTATGATTTATGGAAAGCATACAATAAGCCCAGCAGAAAGTTTAAAAAGAAAAAAGCAGTGATTACTTAAGAATGATTATTTACCAAAACTGTACAAAAATATAAACTAAATAAAAAGGAGGTAAACATTCCCATTTACTCATGGTAAAATTTACACAGTTATTTGAACACTCCCTAACGGCACCTTAATATCAATTTCATCATATAAAACTTTCGGGACTAAATTACCATTTACTTTCTCAAATTTAATAATCCCAAGCTTTTCAAATAATTTTAAATCTGTATAAACATTTTTATAATCTCTACCAATTTTTTCTGATAATTCTCTAATAGAATTGACTTTGTTTCTTTTTAAAAAATTCAATAGCTGTATCCTTTTGGGAGAAAGAAGCTTATTAAGGTCTTCAATAGAAGAAACTGCTATATATTCCTCCTTTTCTCCTGTTTCTCCAGCCAAAGCTCTATTAAAAACCTCTCTAAACTTATCAAAACTATCATTTAAACTTTCTACTCTAATTTCTAAGACTTTCATAAAACTTACCTCCTTAAAAGTATTTCAAAAAATGTCTATTTCTATTCCTTCCTCTCTAAGTGCATTAATTACATCTGTTTTAAAATCAAGTATCAGGGTATCAATATCCCAAAACTCATACTTATATTTTTTACCCTTTATATGTTTGTGATGACCTTCCTTGTTGTAGTTGTCATACCTAACAAAATCACCTTCAAAGTTTCCACTTCCTCTTTCCCGTGCAAAAGTAAGCGAATATTTTATACCTTCTGGATGAAATTGGTCTTTTTTAACTTTTAAAATCTTCATTTCCAAAATGCCAATACCGTCTATATAGTGCTTTATATGTAGAAGTTCCATTTCAACTTCCTATGGTGTCTTATACCATAAATCAATTTATGAAGAAAAGTATTTTTGTCAAGTTTCTGAAGGGAGAAATGGAGTATCTAAAAGTTATCCGCGAGAAAATATTAAAATAACAATTTAATAGTTTAATATTTTAATAATTTAACATTTTATTATTTTATTATTTTAATAGTTTATTACTTTAATAG
>JALTZZ010000160.1 GCA_027051165.1 archaeon
GCCTCTTTATGATCTCTTCGTCTGTGATGTCTATCTTGAGAACAGATCGTTTTCCCGACATGACCCCCATAATACAAAACTCCAAGTCAACAATCAAAAAAGTTATAAGTAGCGTTAATTTTTATATTATATTCTTACTGTATTTTCTTTTTTTAAATTGCTCTGTTGCAAGTTTTATATATGTACCGATTAGCGAAAGGATAACATGAAGACGAAGAGGTCTTAAAATTATAAGATATTCGTAAAAGTGTTACCTGAGCATAAGAATAAGAGGTTCTATGAAGAGCTTTTTAAAGATGAAAGCAACGTTTTAGCATGCGATTCTACCAGCATTAGGGCGGATAACAGGAGCTCATACTGCGAAGCGAGATCGAGAAAAAAGAGAAAGCTCTGGCATGTTCATATCGCTGATACAAGTAACATTTCAGTGATCTCTCAGAGAATCAGTATATGCACAAGATCAGATTTCTTAGCTGATACGAAAAACGAAAAAACACACAGTCGCAGATTCTGGCTTCGATTGCTTGGCAACTGAAGCTTCGCAGTTTTAAAACCTATTAAAGTTCAAGTCTAAAAAACACCAGCTGCTCTATCTTAGATTCTTCCTCGTCAATGTGAAAAAAGATGGCTCTGCGAAAACGTCTTCTCCGTAATTAAAAGAAGATTCGGTGATAGAGTTAAATCCCGCTCACCTAAGAAAATCTCCCTCGAGCTCTTGCTAATCACCGCTTGCTACAACATCTATCTTTTTTACTTATTTGTTACTTTTTTATCCTTCTTATCTAAACTTACAACAGAGCAATATATTATATTTTTTTATATTTTCTTAAATTCCTTCCAGTTGGAAAATAAGTATCGAACTTTCGTTGATCTTAAGCCGGTAAAGAACATCATTAAAACAAATAATTTGTATTTTGGGCTTCTAATCTTGTTGATGTATTCAATTGCGGTGTCTATTATGCTTTTATCAATTTCATAGTCTAAAATATTTATTTCAGGGATTTTTCAGGCATATGCTTTTTAACAAGTTCTTTATCAATTGGAACTTCTATACCATACTCTATCTTTAGAAACCTTACAAGAGCGCTCATCGCTGCATAGACGTATTCCGCAGTTTTCCTTGTCAGCTGTTTTAGCATAGGAAGTTTTGACGGATCAAAAAGAATATCATAGGCATATCTTCTTGCAACACTTATAAGACGTCTTGCATGATCAGGAGAATAAACTTCCCTGAGATATTCTCTGAACTCATCCAGCACATCTTCTTTTACCAATGTTTTTCTCAACGATCTTAAATCCCCAAAAATTCTTGCTTTTTTTAAAAAATGAAGTGCTCCGGCCGGGATTTGAACCCGGGTCGTGGGAGTGAGAGTCCCACATGATTGGCCGGGCTACACTACCGGAGCTTTGTTATCTTTCTAAACTTTACCATGGTTAAGCATTTATAATCCAGAGATGCTTGGTGAAGCTTTAGCACTTTTAGCAGCAGTTGTATGGGCATTTTCATCGATGTTGTATAAAATTGGACTTAAAAACGTGGACCCTCTTGTCGCAAATACATATAGACTGCTGATAAGCACCTTGATAATTCTCCCTATAACTTTAAAAATGGACATAAAATTAAACAACGCTTTCATATACCTACAAATAAGTGCCATATTTGGAATAGCAGTTGCAGATTTCTTCTTTTTAAAAAGTCTGAAATATATAAATGTGTCAAGAGCTGTTCCAGTATCATCTTCGTATCCATTTTTTACAATGCTTTTCAGCATTTTAATTATAAAAGAACCAATTAAAGCTGTTTTTATTATCTCAGCCTCTCTAATAGTTCTCGGAATATATCTGCTGAGTGAAGAAAAGGCTGCAAGCGGGGAAAACATAAATCTTGGAATATTATTCTCTCTGCTAACAGCCCTCCTATGGGGGCTGAGCATAGCATTTGCAAAGCTTGGACTTGAAAGCTACAACTACATAGAAGCTACTGCACTGAGGCTTCCAACAGCGACATTAGCATCATTTATTTTTTTATACCTTCTGCGTAAAAATGTTAAGCGAATATTTGAAATGGACTACAGATTTTACAGTATAATGGGGGTAGCTGGTATTCTTGGAGTTATCGTCGGAGGTTTGCTCTTCATGGCAAGCCTCTCCTTAACAACAACCTCTATCGCAAGCATACTATCCTCAACAACACCATTTTTTACGGCAATCGTTTCAAACATATATCTACACGAAAAAATAACAAAAAGAAAGGTCTTAGGGATAATTTTTGTCGTTTTTGGTGTATGTTTGATTTATATTTAGACGATTGTTATTTCTTCTACTCCTTCTACAGCCTTAAGCTCCTCTATTAGTTTTCCGGGAATCTTTCCATCAACTATTACCGTAAATTTTGGTTTTTCTATAAAATAGGGATCATCCGCAACAGCCTGTCTTATCGAAATGCCATGCTTAGCTATAAGAGTCGCAACCTTCCCAATAATGCCGGGTTTTGATGCATCCGTAGCCTTTATCTCAATAACATGCAAACCAAGCTCTTTTGCAACATTTCTCAGAAACGCTACACATTCCAGATTTGAAAAAATTTTTCTGAGTTCTTCTATTTCCAAAATTTTTTTTGCTGTAGCCTCAACAACCCTCCTATCAACGTCTAAGACCTTTCCTATTTGTGAAAATGGTATTTCTACATCGTTTATCTTTATTCTCCCATCCTTATCTACTTTGAGTCCTTTTCTAAGTAAGAAAAGTGCAACCTTCTTCTGTGCGGGATATTTTTTAAAGTGTCTTTCTACTACCTCAAACATGTTATACTTAATATGCACCACTGATATTTATATTTTTAGAAATATGGAGCCCTTGCTCTTGGACGATTTAATAGCATTTTTTATAAGAATTGTCATTATCTGAAAGCATTTGCAATGAATCTTGATAAAAAAATTAAAGAGACATGATTTTCTCTTCGACCTCTTTGCTCACGTCGACGAAGACGATCTTAGGTTTAGGATACTGCTCAAGCTTCTCTTTTAGGTATTCTTCCACAGCTTCCGGCAGTTCATCGCCCTTAACGTAGAGCACGGGAGCTTTATATAGATAAGCTATATATGCAGCCTTCTCGCTTGAGCTCCAGTTAGCTATCACTATATATTTAGGCTTTGCAAACTGCTTTGCAATTTCAACGCTCGTCTCTATTCTTGTAGCTCCCCACAATCTTGTTACTTTGGCGTATTCCTTAAGCTTAGCTTCTACTTCCTCGCTAACCGCCTTCGGTCCGCCAACTATTATTATCTCCTTTGGCTTGAGCTTCTCTATTGCCTTAAGCGTTGCTTCTGGCAATTCATCTGGCTTTGTTAACAGTATTGGTGCACCTTTCTCCTTTGCAAGTGCTAATGCTGCGTAGCTGTCAACCTCTAAGTCGCCGCGTGCTATTATTACCCTCGGCACCCATGTGTATTTGCTGAGCACTTGCTCTGCTGTTATCTCGTATATGTCCCCCTCTAATTTCTCCGGCTCCTTCTTTACTATGTCCTTGAGCTCCTCGAAGTATGGATAGAGCCTTGTTTTATCTGCTATGCTGAGCAAGCTCGCTAATGCTTGCTTAGGCACTTCTACGAAGGTTCTATAAAGCAAGTTCTTTGCCTTGAATACCTTCTCAAGAAGATTCTTGGTCAGCTCGTTGAACACCTTCGCTATAACCTCTGGCGCTCCTCCGCCCCCGCCAGCTGGTGCTGCTCCGCCACTTGATGGTGGTGTATAAACATTTCCACCAATCGCAAAAACGCTGAGTTTATCGGTTTCAAAGAGTATATAGTCTTCGGCGGTATTTCTTTCAAACCAATAAATCGTTCTGTTGCTGCATTCAGGTATAGTAACGTTGCTCTGATTTATAACGTGCCACCTGTAATCATTTCCGTAGCAGAAGGCAACCATTGTGCTCTCGTTTATATTTTCAGCCTTATAAGGTATTTTAATCACAAACCTTGAGGCGTTTGTATAGTTCGCTTCTATGTAGATCCACTTAATAAGGTCTTTTTCGGTTTCGTTTTTAAAGTTCTCTGGATGATGCAGAGAAAGCTTTGAAAATATAACTTCACACGCTTCTTTATCTAATATAGTTACGTTGACAGAAATGCTGTCCCTGCCTATGGTTGTTATGTTCAGCTCTATCTCCTCTGGAACGATTATCGTTACGTTGGTTCTATCAACAACTTTCGCACCTGCATTTATCCATGTAAAGTTTGCAACTCTTTCCGAATTGTTTGTCAAAATCTTCCAATAAGAAATGTTCAGATTGTATTCTTTATGCTCATAGAAACTTTCATTAACTTTAAATTCCTTCATTTCTAATCCATAAAATTCTGCTTCTTTTCTTGCAGTATTGTTTGCGAAATCCACAGCTTCAACTATAAGAATATGCTTGCCAACGTTTCTTATGGGTATGCTCATATCAGCTTTATAGGTTTTGTTTTTAACAGATTCATTGTAAACAACGTTCTCAATAGTTCCGTTAGGCAACACCACGCTTACATTTACCTTTGAGATGTCGCCAACGTCATATATAAATAGATGAGCTATTGCACTCCTGTTTACATATTCATTGTTTATATAAACGTAGATAACCGGTGGCACAGAAATTATTAGTGTTCTGTTTTCAGAACATCCCAAATTGCCGAACATATCGTATCCGCACACCCTGTATGTATAGTTTGCATCCGGCAGCCAATCGCTTCTTATTGTATAGCTCCACGTTTTTCCGCTCTCGTTATTCATGTTAGATTTTTTGTAATAAGGCTCTAAAACCTCTACAAATGCATAGCTTAAGTTTTCATCAGCCTCTATCTTTATCGTAATATTTCTTATATCCGTAATTACTGTGCCGTTTGGTGGTGTTGGATCTACAAATTTTATAACAGGAGGAACCGCAACTTTAAATTCAACAGCTTTGTAAGTAACTTTTCCTTGAGAGTTATTGGCGAAGACGGCAATATAATGCACGCCTTCGCTTAGATTCACAATCTCATAGTGCGTTCTGTTTGTATATTTTATTTTTCCATCAAGATCATACCATACACTGTCTACCTCTCCGAATACGCTGTAATTTATTTCTATTAGTGTTGTGTTGTACGTCTTGTTCTGCGGGCTGTATATTATGATTTCGGGTAAAGGTATTGAGTATGTAATCACATAAATTTCTGAATTTTCTTTTTCTGGATTTACTATTGTTATAATATCAGCTCTTTGATCATTATTTAAATCTACGGGATTAGGCTCTGTTAAGTATCTATACATATCTCCAACCCTTAGATCACCTAACGGATCGAAGGTGAAAATCTTGCTTAAGTTGTCTCCGCTTACAAGGGTTATGTTATCTACAGGTGTATATTTATCCTCGATGCCAAGTATTATATCTGCCTTCTTATCTCCGTTGAAATCTCCTATTATTGGGATCGTTTTGTTTATAAATTCCCAGAAAACCTCTCCATCAGCATAGCTTATAGCTGCTAAATAAGTTTCAGAAGGCGGCTTGTGTCCACCGTATTTGTAGAACCATGGATCGTAGCAGAGAATGTCGGTGTAATTGTCCCCGTTCAAATCATTTATAGCCATTGTGTAGCATGTTCTGTTTAGTGTTCTCTTCCAAACAACGCTCCCATCGGAGCTGTTTATCCTTATAAGTATCGTTTTTGTTCCGTTTACTGCCCTTATAATACCCTTAGCTCCTAAATAGGCTCTATCAGCACTTATATTCATGCTCCACATAATACTGCCGTTCCTTCCGCTCTTCAGCTTAAAAGCCGTGTCGTTGAATTCGTATCTGCAGCTGTGTGTGCTGTGGCAGTAGGTAAAGAAGTCGCATATACCATCGTTATCAAAGTCCTTTTTACATGCAGAAACTG
This sequence comes from archaeon, assembly GCA_027051165.1. Taxonomy (GTDB): domain Archaea; phylum Hydrothermarchaeota; class Hydrothermarchaeia; order JALTZZ01; family JALTZZ01; genus JALTZZ01. Next base: position 5,895 of record JALTZZ010000160.1, read on the forward strand.
CAGCATCTGGAAAATCGTATATAACACTGCCGTTCCTTCCGCTGAGCACCGAGCCTGATTCCAGCAAGTCGTATATGCCATCTCCATCAACATCATCCATGGAGCTCTTTATGTATGCATAGCTCCTATTCCAAAGCGGTGATCCGTTTGCTCCGTTTATAGCCATAGTTCCATCGAAGGTATGGTTCCAGAGATATATTATCACATCCTCTGATCCATCTCCGTTTAAGTCAAGCTTTCTCTCAAATTTGTAGAGCTCAAATTCCTCAACATTGGCAAAGCTTCTGTTCCACAGAATATTTCCATTTTCGAGCTGAACTGCGTATATCGTAATATTTTTTGTTAATCCGTAGTCAGCAAATATGAACACAGCTTCATTGCTTTTACCGTCTCCATTTAAATCTAAAAATTCGTAATTAATCATATCTTCATGAGTAAAGCTTCTTTTCCAGAGAGGAAGCCATGTGCTTGTGTTAAATACCGTTATTTGGTATGTTAAGTTCCAGCCGTTTACGACTAAATATGGACATGCCGTTCTAATGTTATCAATATAGTAGTCGGTGTAGATAATTTCCTCCGAGCCTTCATCGGGGCTTACTACAAAAATGCTGTTATCCAACGTTACTCCAACAATTTCATCCTTGTCATCGCAGTCTATGTCAAACGTAGATGCATCTACTAAATAAGGTATATAGATTCCCAAATACATCTCAGCAGCTCTGGAAATAGGAACATGAACAATTTTGTATTTTACATCCCCTGATGTATAGAATTCAAGCAAATAGTCTCCAGACTCATTTAGCTCTGCTACCCCAAAGCTTATGCCTGTTTCATCACTAATAAGCTTTATATTTGCTATTTGTATAAAATCGCTTCCATTAAAATATGAAACATTTACATAAACATCAATTGGCTGAGAGCAGTTCGATGCTATGGCTTTTAGCGGCACAGTATTCATATATTCATCGTATTTAGGCTCTAAAATTCCGAGAAAGGTTCTGTTGCTACAGTTTATTGAGCCAAAAATGTCCAGAGCTTTTCCGCTTATCGTTTTGTTTTTTAAAATATCTACAGAACTTCCACCGGCGAATATTAAATTTCTTATTTCCCACCAGCTCAAGCTTTTATTGTAAGCCTTGAGGAGAGCTACCGCTCCGGTAACGAACGGCGTTGCCATCGAGGTTCCCGGCATAAATTCGTAGCTGTTATTTAAATATGTGCTTAATATATCAACACCGGGTGCAGCTATGTGCACGGAATGCTCCCCATAGTTAGAGAAGTCTGCAAGATCTTTGCTCCAATTTAGGGCAGCTACAGAAATTATGTTCGGTAAATCGTAGCTTGCTGGATAAGAAGGATAAACATCGTTGTTTATCTTCTCGTTCCCCGCAGCTGCTACGAAAAGAATGCCAGCAATCAGCTGCCTTTCAATAGCATCGTAAACTGCCAGATTTGGCTCATCTCCGCCATAGCTGTTGCTCGTAGCTATTATGTCAAATCCTCTTTTCTTCAAATCTAAAATATAATCTAAGCAGAGAATTATTGCATCGTCAAAGCAACCAGTATCATTACACACTTTGCACGTTACTATACTGATGTTCCAGTTAACTCCGGTGACTCCTATTCCGTTGTTTCCAACAGCACCTATAATACCAGCAACATGAGTCCCATGTCCATAGTAGTCCATAGTTTCGTTTTCCAAAGAATTTTCATACCCTAAAACAGCTAAAGCGTTTATTCCGTAGCAGTCATCTACATAGCCGTTGCCGTCATCATCAATGCCGTTGCTGCAGTTCTCGTATGGATTCTTCCAGAGGTTTTCATTGAGGTCTTCATGTGTATAATCTATTCCAGAGTCAATAACTACAACAAGAACATCCTTTCTACCTGTTGTTAAGTTCCATGCGTAATTTGCCCTTATATCTCGTAATCCCCACTGCTCACTGTAAAATTCATCGTTAGGTTCTTTATAAAGCTTTCTTATATAAACAGGTGCTACATATTCGACTTCAGGTTGAGTTTTATAAATTTTTATTGCCTTTTCTACGGATAAAAACGGAGGCAGCTTTACAACTTGAATGTTCCCTATATTTTTATATTCTGCTATAATACTTGGTTTATATCCGAGAACTTTTATATGAACACCATCTTTGTTTTCTTTATCAATTCCATCTTTAAATTTGATAATAATTCTATCCTTTACATATTCCTCACAAAATGCTGAGCTTGCCAAATTATTAATGAAGAATATCATTAAAAATATTAAAATACTATTTTTTAGTAAGTTTTTCATGACCATTCTCCTCCATTACTGTTATCATATTTTTGTAAAATTGTAAATATTG
>JALTZZ010000161.1 GCA_027051165.1 archaeon
ACATTAACCCCTTTGCAAAAGACCTCATACAAGCGAAGAGACATGCTCATATAATTGCGAGCTAAGCTATACATAATATTTTTCAATAAAAGGACATTTAATTATTAATCATCATCAAAAAACGGTTAAGATATTTTTATAAATTGCCGACGAAAGGGCAAATCTTTCTTAAACAGCTGCTGAAATTAACTTTAAAATTTTAAGATTAAATTATTCTTTTCAATTTCTCAGTAAAACTGTAGAATTTTTGCGCATGAATGCATAAATATTAAGTTAAAAAGGAAAATAAAGGAAGAATATATGTGATTAACTCTCGCATTTTGCAAGGGGATTAGTTTTTATAAAACTTTTTCTACAATGCTGATGTATCATTATTGGATGTAGATCAACAATATCATTCCTATAGTGATAGAATTAAATAAAAAAATTTCTGTTATTTAGACTTTACCAGTCGAAAAGGGTTTTTAATAACTACATTATAAACATTTCTCTTTATTAAGATCTTCGATTAAAGTTTTAGGTAATATTTAGATAATGTTTCGTACCATCGTCTAAGATGATTAGCTGGAAGTAACAAGTCTTCGGCTTTTGATGCTAAATCTAGTAACTGATTTAGAAGCTCATTGAAATCTCGAGTAGATACATCTTGTATTTCCTTTTCAAATGCATAGAGGAAGTGTTTTTTGATATTTGACCTATAGACATATCTTTCTGTTTCTCTAGGATATGGTAAAAATTTTAGAACTGATTTACCTGTGCTGGGATCTATAAACTCTCTTATAAAGTAAGTCTTGCAAATTATACAGTGACATCGTAGATCCGGTTTGCTTTCTAGTATGGATGGCATAAGATTAGAACTGATTTTGTGTTTAACTAAGCCTAGGTAGTATCCCTCACGTGGTGGTCCTCCAGCCTCAGTACATGGCTTTCGTCTCTGTTTGTAACAAACCCTTATGACTACTCCTTGAAGAAGGTTCTTTTTTGCTAAAAGTAATGAAAGATAACCACTATATAGATTAATGATTGGTTTATTAGTTTCTGTTTTGAGTTTTTTAATAAAATCTATGAAAGATTTAACATAATTTAAATCATCAAAGACTTCATCGAAATCTGTAATCCATATTAAATAACCATCTATCTCACAATTATTATAGTCCTTTACAATATTATCAATGACAATATCATTAAGAATCTCACGCTTATCTATAGCTATAGTAGCATACATAACTTCATCCCCAGATTTACTTTTCAAAGCTTCAGCAATCATTTTCAAATTTATATCGTACCATGGATCTGAAACTGAAGAAACTGGAAAGTATGGTATTGTTAAAGCATATAGGCTAGGACTGCCCGAGATTGGTTGCTTAGCTTCTAATTCAAAAAATTGTAATGTACGTTGTATAGATGAAACCTTACTTAGTATTCTTCGTTGAAAGTCTAAGATTTTTTGAACAATGTTTTTAATCATTTGATTATTAAAATCGGTCAGTTTTAATTCTCTCCTCGGCAAGTTTAGAAAGTCCATAAGCTTACTAACACTCCTTTTAATCTCACCTTCCCGATATGGGCATAATAAATCAGATAAATCACAATCTATAATAAATGATTTTGCTGTTCTTAATACTTCTAGACTATATTTCTGCCTATATATAGCATGTGTTAACCCAATTACTTTACCTGTAGGATTTACAGCCGTATCACTTAGAATTTTATCATCGTCAGGGATAGACACTCTAACAAACCAATTAATCATAACTTCACCTCCTGCTTAACAAAGCTCAAAAGTTCATTCTTATATAGATCAAAAATTTTCGATTCTTTAGGTTTCACAATAATTTCAGCATAACCATTTACAGCAATTAATCCTATTCCAAACTTTTCAAACAATTTTTTGTCGATCTTTCGTTTCTTTTTCCATTGAATAGCAACATAAGAATATCGTGCAAATGGCTTATTACATAATGCTTGCTTTAATGCACTCTTCCAATCGCTTATTTTAAGTTCAACTGCAACTATGTATGGTTCCGTGTCATACACAAACACTAAATCCGCAGACCTTGTACCTGTTATCGGAAATTCCTCTAAAAGCAAATCGTAATGTCCATACATTTTTGTAATTAAATCTTTAACAGGTTCTTTTAGGTATGTCTCAGAAACCATATTATCATCCTAGTGTAAAATGATATCTTTTATCTTAGATGCAGTTGCAAAAGTTGGATACTTTGTATAGACTTCTTTAAGGATTGATATTATTGGCATATTATTGTATTTTTTCTTAATTTCTATAAGTTTATCTAGGATATCATTAGGTATGTACCTTAGAACTTTCTTTTCTACGATCTCTTTACCTTTTTTAGTTATTCTGTATATTATTTCGTTCTCATCATCTTTGTTTAGTACTTCTATCAGACCCCATTTTTCAAGAAGCTCTATATCCTCGGATAAGTCATCAGAATATGGTCCATAAGCGTATGGTATCCATTCGCAAGACTCTTCAAAAAAGTTATTGAGTTCCTTTACTTCATTTTCGACAATAAAAGCTATCTTTTGAAATCTAGTTTTGTTACGTATAGGTTCAGAGTCATTAATCCAAAGTAGTAGGAGTGGTAGTGCTTGTCGAGGTAATTTCATGGTTATTCACCACCTTTTAGTTTAGTTGTATCAACTTTGAGCAAAACATTTAAATATTCTAATATAAATTTTTTTCTCCTTATCAACTTCCCTTATTCTGCTTTTTGTAACAATTTTAAGTTTTCTATCGGAAAAATTATTTAAGAAAAAGATAAAAGATTATTGGTTTATAAGTTTTCGCTTATAATTCGTTCGTGGAGATGTCCAGATCCGTCCAAATAACGAGGTATTGGCACAAGCATGCACACAGTAAAATATAAATAGGCGGTGAGAGGGGGCAAGGGAATACGTAGGTAAATATTTTCGGTTTTAAAAGATTAGCAAGAATTCTGTGCACTATTGGGTCAAAAGATTTAAAGAGAAGATTAAGATAGGCATGGAGGAGAAAGAAAGGCAAACTATAGCGATAGACGATAAAAATTAACGGAGAAAAGTTCTACTTATACGCAGCTTTAGATGTGGAGAATCGTTTTCATAAAAGTCTATTCAACGAGAATTTTCTTAATTTCGATGGATTTTATTAATTCTTAGGTTCTGTAAAAATAAGCCTTTATTCGTCGTTGATATTGGTATAAAGGCGTTTTCGAAAGGCTCGGCTTAGATTATGTTCATGAAACCCTTAGCAAAAAAGCAAGGTTGAACGTCTCCTCTTACAAGCTTTTCTTTAATAATTTTTAGAGGTATGTTGAAATCAAAGTGGTGTAAAAAAGCCCTCGAAAATGCTAACTCCATCGCCTACTTGTTCATGCCCTACTACAACTCCTTGAGGTGATGCCTTATGCGATGCCTTATTTGGAGAGGTCTGCAAGAAAGATGCAGAATATGCGAGTTTTATAAATTAATCCAAAGAGGGGGTTATAATATGAGAAGCTACTTATTATCACTGAATTGATAAGATTTTTTAGAAACCTTAGAGCTTAGAGCAGAGGTTCAACAAATTTTAAGTTTTCGCAATTTTATTTATAACTTATAGAAAATGCTTAAACTATATATTATATATAGATTATATCCAAAAAATATAAAAAATCATTATAAAAAATGAACTTCATGGATAGATTCAAAATAAGCTTGCTGCCCTTCTCTGCCTTGGTGTTCGGAATATTTGCACTTATGCTGCTCGTTTACTTTACGAATTCTGCAGAAATATTCAGCAGGGAAGGTATAAAGATATATACAACAAACATCTGGCTCGCAAGCGAAGAACCAGAAAAGGAGTTCTACGGTGTTTTAGCCGCTATCTACGGCAGCGTTTTTACTTCGGTTATTGCAATTTTGATTGCACTTCCGATTTCGATAGCATATTCTATTTTTGTTGTCGATTTTGCTCCAAAGAAAATAAAAGAGTGGCTCACAATTGCTACAGATATTATGGCTGGCTTGCCAACCATTATATACGGAATATGGGGTGTTTTTGTTCTTGTTCCATTTTTAAAAACATACGTCATGGAGCCTTTATACAACAATCTATCTTTCATACCCCTCTTCTCGTATCCGCCTGTTTCTGGCTACAGCTATCTATCCGCTGGGGTTCTCCTCGGGATCATGGTAACCCCTTTTGCTACAGCCGTTATAAGAGAAGCCTATAAAATGGTTCCTTTCACATACAGAGAAGCAATTTTTGCACTTGGAGCCACAAAATACGAAGCAACAAAGGTTATCATCGGATATATAAAGCCGGCGATTATTGCTGGAATGATTTTAGCCTTCGGCAGAGCCATAGGCGAGACGGTAGCTGTGAGCTTGGTTATAGGAAACACATTCAACATAAGCCCAAGCCTCTTTGCACCGGGATATACGATTTCATCTCTAATAGCAAATCAGTTTGGCAATGCTTTTATCTATGAATACATGGTGAGTGCACTTTTTGCCGCAGGACTTTCGCTGTTCTTCATAGGCTTGGCTATAAACCTCTTAGCCTTCTACTTCCTGAGGAGGTGGGAGGAGAGTGGCAGTAGACTATAATATCGATGCAAGATTAATAAAGGAGAAGATATTCATAGCTCTCGTAATACTCCTCTCAATATTAGCGATAGTGCCTCTTTTCCATATCCTCTTCAGCGTTTTTTACAACGGCTTACCAGTTCTTTTAAAAGGAGGTATAAACTTTTTAACAGGAACATTGCCACCGCCCGGCGAGGAGCTCGGCGGCATAGGTCCGGCACTCGTTGGAACCTTTGTTCTCGTTTTCCTCTCATCGCTTATAGGCTTACCAATAGCACTTATAGCTGGAATATACGCTGCAGAATATCCAACAAGCTTCCTTGGGAGAGCTACAAAGCTCCTGCTCCAAATTATGATGGAGTTTCCAACCATTTTGGTAGGGCTTTTCGTAATGCAGATCCTTGTAATACCTCTTGGAACTTATTCAGCAATAGCTGGTGCTTTTGCACTCGCAATAATAATGATGCCCTACGTAGCCGTAACAACGGAAGAAGCTTTGAGAGAGATTCCATCTACGTATAGAGAAGCAGCCTTCAGCTTGGGATTTTCGAGGGCGCAGGTTGTCTTTAAGGTTCTTGTAAAGATAGCCAAGAGAGGAATTCTAACTGGTGTGCTAATAGGCTTAGCAAAGGTTGCTGGAGAAACCGCACCGCTACTGTTTACTGCTGGTGGTTCTACAAGGATATACTTCGCTGGGATAGATGAGCCCATAGGTGCAATTCCACTGCTCATTTATCAGCTTATCCAACAGCCCTATGAGAACTATCATCAAATTGCATGGGGAGCTTCTCTGGTGCTTATGCTAATATTTTTAGCTATATTCATTCCGTTAAGATTAAAGCTTAGAGAGGTTAGACTATGAACGCAATAGAAACAATAAATTTAAATGTTTACTACGGAGAAAAGCACGTAATCAAAAATATAACCATGAACATTCCAAAAAACGTTGTTTTTACAATAATGGGTCCAAGTGGTTGTGGAAAATCCACCTTGCTCAGATCCTTCAACCGCCTGCTCGAGCTGAATGAAACTGCAAGAATTACAGGAGATATAAAGCTTTTCGGTGAAAGCATCTTTGATATGGATCCAAGGGAGCTTAGAAAAAGGGTTGGAATGGTATTTCAGCAGCCAAATCCGTTTCCGCACTTGAGCATTTACGACAACGTTGCTATAGGTCCAAAGCTGAACAGGCTTGTTGAGAGCAAAGAAGAGCTTGATAAGCTCGTTGAATGGGCTTTGAAAAAAGCCGCTCTGTGGGATGAGGTAAAAGATAGGCTAAACGACCCTGCAACCAAGCTGAGTGGGGGTCAGCAGCAGCGTTTGTGCATCGCAAGAGCTTTAGCAATAAAGCCTGAGGTTCTCCTCTTGGATGAGCCTACATCAGCCTTAGACCCGGTTTCTACCGCAAAAATAGAGAGCTTGCTTATAGAACTGAAGAAGAGCTATACAATAGTGCTTGTTACCCACAACATGCAACAGGCTGCAAGAGTTGGGGACTATACAGCCTTTATACTTGATGGAGAGCTTATAGAGGTTGGCGAAACCTCACAGATATTTGAAAATCCAAGAGACAGAAGAACAGAGGAATATATTACTGGAAGATTTGGCTGAAAAATGTGCTAAAATTAGTTAATATCGTTAAGGAGATGTTAAAATTTAGTGGTGCTTATGCCAAGAGAAGTTCTCGATAGAATAATCGAGGATATAAGAAACGATGTTCTAAAGCTGAGCGATGTTACAAAGAAGGCTGTTTATTTCTCTATAGAAGCCTTAAAGGAAAAGAACGTTGAGAAGGCTGATATGGTGTATAGGCTTGAGGAGGAGAGCGACCTTCTGAATTTGGATATAGAAAATAAGATTTTAAGTGCCGCCGCAAGATATCATCCAGTAGCTGGTGATTTAAGATTCTTTCATGCAATGATGAAGGTTTCAAGCAACTATGAGAGAATTTGCGATTTAGCTCAAAAAATAGCTGAATTTGTAAAAAAAAGTGCTGAAAAACCACTAATTAAGCCTCTAATTGATATACCGAAGATGAGGGATATTATAATTGAGATGATAGAGCAGAACGAATATGCGATAAAGAATCACACAACAGAGCCCACAAATTCTTTGCAGAATATGGACGATAAGATAGACATGCTCTACGAGCAGATATTTAACGAGCTTGTTGGTATAATGGTGAAGGATCCAAAAACAGTTCCAGATGCGATAGATCTTCTCTTTGTTGCAAGGTATTTAGAGCGTATAGGGGATATTGTTGCGAAATCTGGTGCAAGAATAGTTTACATGATAGAGGGAAGAAGGGTGTGGATAAAATAAGTGGGCCCGCCCGGATTTGAACCGGGGACCTCCACGTTGTAAGCGTGGCGTCATAACCAACCTAGACCACGGGCCCTTGTTTTTGGGCTAAAAATTAACGTAGTAAATTTTTAGAATATTCACACCCTTAAAAATCTGCAAGCATTCCAGTATGTAATTTTTTCTATATCGTTCTTCGAAACCTCACTTCTAAGCATTATTGCAAGCTTTGGCAAAGCGTATATCTCGGATTTTATAGAACTTGCATCGCTGTTGACAATAAACCTGTCAAAGAGCTTGTATTCTGTTATTATTTCCTTAGCTTCTTCAAAGCTCAGCTTTGACGGTGGTTGTATTGAAAGACCAACGTAGTATTCCTTATCAAGAAGAAGCTCAACAACTTCCTTTGTAGCATGATCTATAACAACGTTCTTAGGATCTATACCTATTTTCTCAAGAATTTCAACAGTTTTCTTTGCAACATCGGCTTTGTTCATTTTTGGCGTATGAACGACTATTGGCATATCAAGCTCTTTTGCAAGCCTAACCTGAGCCTCGAAAACCTCAATTTCTTCTTTTCCAAGCTTTTCTAATCCGGTTTCTCCTATTGCAACAACTTTTTCGTTTTCTAAATACTTAGGAAGCTCGTCGAGAACCTTTTTATAATCTCTTGGAATCCCGCTCGGATGAATACCCAGAGCTACAAACAGCTCCATGTTGTTCTTTTTAGCCCTTTTCGTCTCAACCTCAACAAGTCTGTGGTAGTGGTCAAAATAGACATCGCTTGAGCTCATTCTATAAACATCGTGAGCCAAGGTCAAAGCTCTCTCTATACCAGCTATCCTCATTCTTTCAAAGTCCTCAAAACTCCTTGTATCCGCATGTATATGTGCATCGAAGAACATGGTTATTATACTGCCACAGGCTTATAAAAAGCTATCGCTGAACATGGGTTTGTTGAGAAATTCTAAAGATGGAACAATCATGAACAAACAGAAAGGTATATACGGGCGGAGAAGACCTGCATATGCCTATGCCCAGCTACTGGCAAGTATATGATAGACTTAGTGGGATAAATAACTTTCGCAAGGTATTTGAAGAAGCGAAAGGGATAGCAGAAGAGCTTGAAGATCCATTTGAGCAGAAGAAGAGGGGAAGGGAAGCTAAAAGCATCTCCAAAGGAAGCTGGGGCATTGCTTATTGTGATAAGAGGACTAAACATGACGTTTAGAGAGCGGGAATACATGGCGAGAGAGCTTGGCTACGAGCTTGATCACATATTTTA
>JALTZZ010000162.1:0-28277 GCA_027051165.1 archaeon
TAATTATTTTCTTGCATAGATGTATCTGAAGCTGTCAAAGTTCCCCTTCAGAATTTCTTCGACGAAAAATCTTCTCTTCATAGTATTCTCCTTAGCCTTTTTTAGGTAGTATTTATCTATCAGACTGCACCACGATTCCCAGCACTCTTCGTTGTCGCAGTTCATTTCCCGACACGGGTGCTCATGTCTGAAGAAGCTGTGTGTTTTGCAGATTTCGCAGTAGAAGAAGTTTTCATCTCTTCTCTTTTCAGACGGCGGTATTTTGTTTATAAGGTCCTTGGCTTTTTCTTCAGCTTCTCTAATATCTTCTTCTTTGAACGATTTTAAAAGCTTAACTTTAAGGTCTTCTAAAGCCAAGGGAACGGGTATGTGCCTTCCCTTAAACTCTCCTTTAACTATTTCTATAAGGTCGTAGTAGCCGAAGGGATACATTTTTATTCTTTTTATCCTTCTTGCCCTGTAGCAGCGGCAGCAGCCTTTAAGAGATGCCGCATTTACATTGTAACTGCACGGCGAAGAGTGGCTGTATTTAAGAGTAAGATATTCTTCTCCGTTAAATAAAGTGCAGCTGAGCTCGCAGATATGAAAAGTTTTGGTATAACAAATTAAACAGCTTTTCCTATATTCGTAAACAAACCTCCCCGCCATCTCCCCTCACCGATAAGTAAGAAAGCTTATAAAAACAAACTCTCACAGCTGTGAGGATCAGCTTCTCCCGGCGGAATTAAAACCTTCACAGCTGTGAGTTTAAGATAACCATTCTAAGGTTTCGAATTTTTAAGCTCGATTCCTCACAGCTGTGAGGATTTGACTTTAAAAGCTCCTATTTTATTGGTGGTGCGGATGGCGGATGGCGGTTGTGCGCATGAGGAAGTATGTGGGTGTGAGGTTTTGAACGTGGAGTGCAGCAGCAAGATGTCCACCTACGAGAAGTTCGAAATACCTACAGATATAGACATTGAAAAAGCATTCAGCAATCTCAAAAAGGTTTTCAGATATGTTCAGTGGCTCAACGACAGAATATACGTAGGAGTTAAATCAAGATCGGAGAAGAGGCTACATACCGTAGTTCTGGACTTATACAAAGGTGTGATAACCTGCGAGTGCAGAGCTTATGTTTTCGGAAGAGAGTGCAGGCACATCAAGCTTGTAAAAAGAGTCGCTTTCGGCAGAGGTGATTAAAATGATAGCTGTTTCCGCATACAGGGATGAAATACTGCCAATAGTTAAGCAGATCATTGATAGAAAGGGCTATATAACAAAGGAAGAGCTTAAGGAAATCATAGGAGACGACAGCGCCTATCACGATGTTGTAGAGAGGATCAAAATTGACTTAGATTTATACGAGAGCAACGGAAAGCTCGTTAAAAGCACTGCAAGTGTAAGAGTGCAGAACGTAGCCGTTCCGGTGAGCGTTAAGGACAGATTAGAGGTTCTTGAGAGAGAAGTTCAGAGATTAAGGGATGAAAACGAAGAGCTTAAAAGTCTGCTTAAGAACGGAGAGTCAATGTTCGAAAAGAAGCATGTAGTAATTTTCGAGCTTCCAAGCGAGTATTTGAAAGGAAAGAAAGAGCATTTAGGAAAGGGAAGATACGTAGTGCAGACAAACGAGTATGCGAACGAACTGTGGAAATTAAGGCAGAAGTTCTACAACAAGCTGAAAAAGGTTGCTTTTAGAGCACCCATCGGCTGGATTCTCATAAAAGAAGAAGAGAAGAAAGAACTCGAACTGATTATAGAGAGGTTCAACGAGATAATAAGAAAGCTCGGTGTTGAAGAGGAAAGGGGAATAAGAATCGAACCAATATATTTAAGAAAGTCTTTAGTAAAAGAGTATCTGGAGAGGTATATAAGAGAACTGCAGGAAAAGCTGGCTGATGTTGAGCAGAAGCTAACGGAAATTACAGATGAAGTAAAAGAGAAAAAGAAGATGCAGAGATACGAGACCAAGAAGAAGCAGTTAGAAGCATTAATAGCGGTTTGCAAGCACGAGCTTAGAAGGTATTTAATTTAGTTTTTAATTTTTTTGCTTTTTTGGTGATGAATTATGTATTATCAAAATATAATCAAAAAATTAAACTTTCAATCTCCTTTTCATCGGATTTTTCTCGAAAATTTTTCAAACACGTTTCTTCACCCCTGCAGGAAGGGGATTATTATCCTTAATTGATATTATGTTCTACAACATTTTCACTTATAAATTTTTTAATTTTTTACTATAACATTGTTAAGAAAACCCTGCACTGAGATTTTGATTTCTCACAGCTGTGAGGTTCTAATTCTATCAGAATGCTAATTATCTTCACAGCTGTGAAGGTTATCGTGTGGTCAATTAACAATTTTTATTATTGAGATGTTTTAAAGTAAAATCAATGATGATGTATAAAAATGTTGTAGAGGAATTCAGAGAAAGGATACTCAAGGAGCTTGGTGAAAAAATAAGAATGATAATTGTTTACGGCTCGGTTGCAAGGAAAGAGGCGAAAAAGGATAGTGATATAGATATTCTAATTGTAACAAAAGAAAGAAATAAGGAGATTTACGATAGAATATCCAGAATAAGAACAGAGGTGGATATAAAGAACTCCACTCTAACTTCGCTCGTTATTTTAAGTGAGGATGAATTTAAAAATAGAGTGAAACTGCCGTTTATAAGCTCAGTTCTAAAGGAAGGTGTTGTAGTTTATGGACATAGAGAAAGCATTGCTGCAGAGGGCTGAAAAAGCTTTAAATTCAGCAAAAATACTTTTTAAATATGGAGAGCTTGAAGATGCTGTTTCAAGGGCTTATTATGCGATGTTTTATGCCGCAAAGACTTTGCTTTGCAGAAAAAATCTTAACGCAAAAACACACAGAGGAGTTATAGTGCTCTTCACGAAGCTTGTGAAAGATGGTGTTGTAGAGCCTGAATATGCCGATATGCTAAGGAAAGGTTTTGATTTGAGACAGCTTGGAGATTATGATGTTTACATTGAATTTTCAGCTGAAGAAGTTGAGGAACTTATTAAAGATGCGGAAAAATTTCTAAAAAGAGTAAAGGAGATCTTATCTCAAAACATGTAATCCTCGAATCTTTCTGGTGTCAGCAGATGCAGATCCATGAGCTTTAACAGCTCAACACCCTTCAGCTCCCTCGCCTCTACACTCAGACTTACTGAAATAGCCGTCATCAGCTCTTTTAACCTCTGCTTCATGACAGCAACGGCATCTTCTTCCGTGAATCCTTCACCCTGAACCGAAATCAGAAAAATCGTGTCGTGGGGAGTCTCCGCCCTAAACCTGTTTGCAATCCTTTCCAGCTCTTTAAGCCTCTGCTCATAGGTTATTTCAGTGTATCTGTCCATGTTCTTCCTTGCCTTTGCAATTTTTATCTTCGCCGTTTCTATTTCCCTTATTATGTTGGAAAATTCTTTGGAAACATCAACGGGCTTCATAATCGTTATTATTTTAAACGGAAACCTTACCGAACTGAGGAAGGAGTGCCAGCTCAGTATTAACGCCTCTTTCTCCTTATCGCTCAGCTCGGCTATGCTTCTCGTAACTAAGAGCTCAGCACCGCCGACGGCGTAATACTTCTCCCCCCTCACAACAACGGCATCGTCTCTTACGATCATGTTCGCAAACACGGGATGAACCTTGAACCTGTAGAGAAAAGAGGGTATTATCCAGTCTCCGACCTTTAATATTACCGCTGAGCCGAATATCATCGCTAAGCCTATCATCAGCACCAAAAGGGAGAACGTGGTGAGGAACGTTATGAAGAAGAGCAGAACTCCCAAACCGAACGATATGTATGCGAACCTCTTTATCCCGAAGATGTCCATACATAGTTTGCTGTTTTTAAATTCGATTCCTCACAGCTGTGAGAGCAGGTTGTAAATCAGACTTATAAACAGCTTATAATTTGCTTATAATTATAAGCAGATTATAACCAGCTTATAAACTCCGGAACTTATAATCTGTTTATAATTTCTCACAGCTGTGAGAAAGTATAATATTATAGGACATCTATAGTTGTATTTAGGGGAGGATATATGATCAAAGATTTCGATGGTGAAACATTTGTAGCGTTTGTGGATATTTCTGGATTTAAAAAATTAATGAAAAAAGGGAAAAAAGCTTGGAAGGTTTTGGATAAATTCTACCAGTATGGTTATGAAATCCTGAAGAAATATAAAGATAAGAAAGTTGAAGGTATATTTATTTCAGATTCTGGAATACTGTTTGTTAGGGACTGTGAGGATAAAATAGAATGCTTAAAGGCGTTGTTGAAGGTTGTAAAAGAGCTGAACAAAAAGATGCTTGATCACAATGTTATGCTCACCACCTCTATAGCTTATGGGCGCTTCAAATATCAGAAAAGAATAGAATTCGTGGGTATAGAGAAGAACCCAATATATGGAAATGCCTATGTTTCTGCATATTACGATAATGAGCATGGAGATCCTAAAATCAGACAGGGAGAATGCCGTATAGTAAAGAAAAATTTGCCAGTAGATGTAGAGCAAGGTTTAGCAGAAAGACGACATGATGAAATTCTACGCATGCTTGAAGAACGAGAGAATCACTACTATTTTTACTGGATGATAGATAATTCAAATCAAATCGAAGAATTTAAAAATGAATATGATAAAGCATATTATTCAAGGTATAAATTACTGCTGAAAGTATTGAAAGGAGAACGTATACGCATATGATAATATGTAACCTTTTTATAATTTTCTTTTAAAAAGAATAATAAATGGAAATATAATCATAAAAATAAGATATGGACCAAAAATATTTATCACAAAATTAGGTGAGATGCCTACAAAAGACAAAAATATTGTTAACCATCCTACTATATACTTGCTACTCCAGTATATCATCTTTTTTGATAAGCTGTAAACTTCTATAAGATTTGCTATATTGGTTATTATATGCATCGCTGGGTATACTATCGGAAATAACTTGCTAAAAAATACTTTAATAATAATAATTATAAAATTTAATAACAATACTTTACGAATTGATGTATAAATAGATTTTATCGCTCTGGATATTCCATAACGAACTTTCGACATGATCTTAAACTGAAATGGTAACAATGTAAAATCTTAGAATTCGGATAACAACTTAAAATTTCTGAAAATTTTTCTACTATTTAAAAATTATTTTTTAATAATTAAATAGTTATTATATTTTATAAATATGTAAAAAGTCTCTAAAAAATTGTTACTCAACTGATTTGAATGCAAGCTTCTCATCTTAAAGAAGCAGGAAAAGAGTTTTCATGAAGTCGCTTATAATTATTATTTTAATTTTTATTAAAATTATGAATTTTCTACCGAGAACTCTTTGACCGAAAATACTTCCAGAAAACCTTTAAATATTCCTAAATATCGCCTTTCACGAATTTTTTATACAGTTTTTTATAAATATCATCAACAGATATTCCTTGTTTTTCAATTTCTTTAGTACCGAAGATGTAGGCTCCAAAATCGAATCGCAGCGGATTTAATTTCATTCTGCAACATACCTCTGCAATTATTTCGCTAAGTCTTTCATTAACGGCATTATTTATATTGTCGTTTATAAAATCCCAAGGCTTCAACTTACTTCTAAATTTCTCAAAAATTTCTGGTATGGATACGGAAATTCTTCTTACCCATCTATCAACTGGTAAAGCATAGCTTAATATTTTAGGGTTTAGAGATTGTTCGAGTTTTTTCTCTTTTCCCCAGTCTGTAATTGAAAAAGCTAAATCTCTTATAACGAATTTAGCTACTTTAGGTCCTACTCCTATTAAACCAGCGCTTTTATTATTCTCTCCAGTAAGAAGTTCATACGCGTCTTTAAATTTATTTTCTCTTACCATTTTGCGTAGTTCTTTAATTCTTCCATTTTTGTAAAAAATTAGGAAGCATTGTAGATGTTTAGATTTAAATCTTGGACTAAAATCGTTATTGAAGTCGTTTTTATGAATATATTTAGCTTTATTAAGCCAGTTTTTCGCCAATTCTTCGATTTTTTCCAGCTCTAAAAGTTCTTTAATACTTTCTGCTTTATATTCTTTTCTCATAATTTCGTTGAGTGCTTTCAAAACTGCGATAGGATGAGACCTTGGAAGCACCTTTTTATTCTTATTCTTCTCTTCATAACGTTTATGCAACTTGCATTTTTGTTGCTTATCGCAATTATTACAGTTAATCCTTGAATCAAAACCTATTCTTTCAAAACTATAGATAATCAAAAATTTAAATAAAAGGTCATCGTCTTTTTTAATAGCTTCATCATATTCTTTTCTGCTTTCAAAATCTTTCATGCCTGCTTTATACAGGTTGCAGTTCATCCACGATATATCGTCAAAATCGATATCCCCATAACCTACCAACCCTTTTATTATTCGTTCATCTTTACTGGACATCGAAATTTTTATATTGAGAATATCCTTAATAAATTTTTCTAAAGTTGTAAAAGTGTTATTGAAATTTGTTTTCTAAACAGTAATGTTTAATTTTTCTTCTGTTTTTAAATTATGGTAAACTTAATACCGATGATGGTCGAAGTAAAAGATCACCTTCTGAATATTTTCAGCAGTGCATCCACTATGTTTACTTGAGCTTTAGGAGCTTTGAAGCCGAAATGCTCAACAACTTTATATACGCTCTGCACGAACTTTGATTTATCCGAAGGAAGCCTTCTCCTTTCAACAGCCTTTTCAACCTCCTTATCGTAGGGAATTCCGGCGATTAAGGGAAGGTTGAGCTCCTCAGCCGTGCTGTAGGCTTCCCTTTCATTCACTACCTTATTTACTATAAGACCTTTGAAAGGCTTTGATATGCCGAAGCTTCTTGCTTCTTTCTCAATTGTATAAACAAAGTTTTTCGCTCCCTCGATATCAGGTCTGAGCGGTGTCGTAACCACGTAAGCATCGAACATGAGCGTATAGAGAAGGTGGTCAACGCTTAAGCCGGCTGGTGCGTCAATAACAACGAAATCCCCTGTTTTAGCTATGTAATCCTTGAACTTAGATATTTTCTCTGCTACAACATTCGGATCTTCAAACTCTCCGTGCAGAATTCTTTCCCTCGTGCTGTAAGCCACGAAAAGGTTGTCAGACACCGTGCTCTCGGTTATAATCTCTTCAAAATGTAAATAATCAGTTGTTAGATATTCTATCCACCCGTATTCCGGTATCTCTTTTCCCTCAAGGAGAAACTCAATCGTTTTTGAAGAGGGGTCTGCACCAACGAGTATTGACCTCTTCTCGTATATTCTGCTGATCAGGTAGGCTATTGTTGCTGACAGAAGACTCTTGCCCACACCGCCCTTGCCGCTCTCCAGAACCACTATTCTCATGCAAAGTTGTTAGCTTAAAAATCCATTTCCTCACAGCTGTGAGGGTGCAAATTTTTAAACTTTAAATTATTTGGTGAGAAGGATGAAGGGAATTATAGTGTGGAACTGCGAAGCAGAGCACATCAAGTATATAAAAAAGATATACAGCTTTCTCAGGGAGAAGAATCTGACGGGGGAGTTCCTTGTTTTAGGAGACTCCAATAAGTTTGAAGTCTATGAGCTTAAAAGGAAAGTATTCAGATTCAACGGAGATAAAATTGAAGAAGCAGAAGGCTACTCGGAAAGAGATTATGAAGCGGTGGTGATACTGTGATAGAGAGGCTGAAGAACATAGAGGAGCTCGCAAGGGATTTAAAAGTTGTAGGGGTGGACAGAGAGAAAATAAAGGAGATAGTAGACTTCATAAAGAGCAAAAACTTTGAAGTCAGAGCAAGCGAGCTTGCGGTGAAGCTTTCTGAAGCGGGACTAACGAAGGAGCAGATTCTGAGGGTTATGAGGAGATTCAACGTTGACGACAACCTCATCGCTTACGCTATGAGTTTTATAGCAGAAGAAAAATCAGATGAAATAAGAAAGTTTGATTTCTCGAAATACAAAAAGGAGAGGAAGGAGCTGAAGCTGTGAGCGCTTTATATTTACTGCTTGCAACTGTAATAATAATCGGAATTATTGTTTACATCAGCATGAGCTTTGTGGATGACCATTTAGAAGCAAAAGCCCGCTTAATTTTTAAAGAGGCATGCGCGGAATACAAATACACGGGTGTTTTCGATTCAAAATATAACGATCTTTTACCAAAAGATTTTTCAATAGAAAAAAGCGGTAATAATCTTGTTTTAAAGAAAGGCTCAAATATTATCGGCACCTGTTAGCTCCTTCCACACACTATCATATTTCCTCTTTAATTCCTCTATTCCGGAGTTTACAGCTTCAGTGATGCTTCGGAAATACTTCTTCTCGACAAGAAGCTTCAAAAACTGCTTGTTCTTTATAGAAGTTCTGAAGCTTACCGAAGTTTTCCCCGTCATTTCAGAACCTCTATCAGGTGCTGCTTTGTTTCCTTGCTCAGCTTCGGTGCAATTTTTGCCATTACCTCCTTAAGCAGCGTTTGATCTTCTGTTAATATCTCCTCTATTCTTCTCTTTATTCTCTCTTTCTCTTCCAGCTCCTTCTCGTATTCGAACTTCAATTTATAAAGTGCATACTGAATGATATCCGACTTTGTCCCCATTTTGTCCTTTCCTTCTACGGAGCTTATGAACTTTGCGAGAACCGGCGGGAGCTTGACCGAAACTTGCTCCTTAGCCATACATACCACCGCTTATTGGTGCGAGGATTCCTTCTTTCTTCTCGTAGAGATCTAAATCTCTCTTCAAACTTTCGACTATCTCGTAAAACAGCTTTTCGTCGCAGTCTATTATTTCCCTAAGGACATCTATGTGGACTTCTCCCTGAGAGGCTAATTCTGCTACCTTAGGAAGCACGTAGTCTCTATACCACTCCTGCAGTCTGAAGTATTCTTTTACGTATGGCTTTGCGCTTCTCACAGCTGTGAGGGTAACCGCATCGTAGACATCTAAATGCAGAACTATATGAAGCCCGCAGTCCGGGCACTCAATTTTTGTGAACATCTTTATCACCCAAGATTTTTAAAGCTTCTTTCTTTAAATGCTTGTTCTTCGCTACTCTTTTCATAACTTCTCTGAAAACCGACGGATAACTTACAAAAACGTGGTAAACTCTGTCAACAAGCTCCCTCTTTTCCTTTTCTCTTTTTTCCTCCTCAAGCTCAAGCATTACCAAAGCATGCTTTATTACCGAAATCTCATCGCCGAATTTATCTTTAAGCTTCTCCACTATCTTCTGATGATACTCCGGCAGCTCAATCTCCATCTTCACCACCATATAATACTATAGCATTACCAAGATAAAATATTTGTATTCCAATGGTAATACAAGATATCGGGACGGGAAAGAAGTGCCTATCTGCTGCGGAAAATTCAGAAAGAGGAAAATTGCTGCATATCGCTCCACAGGAAATCAGGGTAATACTTCTATTTTGCTTTTGCTTATCTTCAGCTTTTTACTGCCGGTAACCGTTATCGGGGTCTGAGAAGGAAGATTTATGGTGTATGTTTTTGTGATCTCCTTACCGTTTGCTCTTACTTCCGCGGATGTTATAACTATGGAGCAACCCTCTGGTACAGAAACCTCTACGACAGCGTATCCTTCATCTATCTGCTCCCACGTCTTTAAAATTTTGAGAGCTTCCTCGTTTAATCTGGAATCCGTGCTCGTTTTCATGTAGTCGAACGCATAGATAGCTGGAACCACTACCGCAAGCACTACTGCAATCACCTTCGCATACCAGCCCAGCATGGTAACAAATGAGGTTAAAAGCTTAGTTCCTCACAGCTGTGAGGACTTTCCAAAATCCGCACCTTCACAGCTGTGAAGATTCTTCAGAAGAGATTCTATTCTATCAAGTATTTCGATGGTGGTTAGACAGATAATCAGTTCCAAATAAATAATGGCACATATTTTCTTAATAAATCGGATAGCATGGCAGACATCTTAACGATTTCTTTAAAGAGCAGTGCATCTTCTATTGAGTCGAAGCACAGCTCTCCGGAACCGATAACGGTTGCATTAAAAACGTCTACGCGGATGCAACCTAAAACTTTTCTCACGGATTTTAAAATCCCCACAGAATCTATGAACGAAACCTTAGGCTTCACTATCCATTCTTCTTCGATAATGCAAGCTTTTTGATTGAAAATATAATTATAAGCATCTAAACCGATTTTAGCTACTTTTCTTACTTTTTCAAAGACATTATCAAGAACTTCTCTGTTAAAATTTTGCCAAGGTATGTATATACCTCCATCAGCTGAAGTGACTATCATGCTGTTCCTTCTGAAGTGCAGCTTGAAATATATGCCCCCATGCTTTACCTTGACTATGTAGAGCTTTCCCCTTCTCTTATATCCTATATCAGTAATCTCTAAAGCGTTCTTCGGCGGATTATCTCTGTTTAAAAGCCTTGCAAAATGCTTCCACTTTTCAATATCGTTTGCAAGCCTAAAGTTTTTTAGAACGAATTTTCGCTGGAATCCGAAAATTCTGAAGACATCAGTGTTGCGATACAACCGATTCCCAGACATGCGGATATTCCTTTTTGCTTTTCTCTATCATTGAATTTATAAAATCAGACATGTTCTTGTAGTATCCTCTTTTAACGAGTTCTTCAATAAATTTCCTGTTTACAGTTGCCGTTCTGAAAGACAGCTTTGTTCCGTTAGTCATACCATCATAAGCCAATATTAACCTCTGAAGAAAATTTCACAGCTGTGAGTTCTTTATCCATCCGAGAAGTTTTAAATTCTGCGAGATTGTTGACTCGCTCACACCGCATGCAGCTGCAATCTCCTCCATTGATAAGCCGATGCCGTGCTTCCTGCAGACATAGTATATTGCAACAGCAGCCTTCGTCTGCATCCTTCTGTTCGGAATTTGTTTATAGACCTCGGCAACCTCCTCGTATAGCATTTTTCCGTCGATTTTTATATCATCTAAATTTAGACGCTGAAGGCACCACCTTATGTAGTCGGTTGCATCCTGATGAACCGGAGTGATTACCCCCTTCCTTATGAGAAGACTTCTGACCATTTTTATCTCTTTTAACCGCACACCCATAGGCTTCTTTGGAAACGCTCCGTAAACATCCTTTTTAACAATGTATTTAATAATTGCTTCGAGCTTTTCGCTGCTCATCCTTATTCCGTATCCCCTCGCAAAGTGCATGAGCCTCTGAACCTCATCCCTGAAGATTTCTGGGTTTGAAGGAAATGTTACTTTGAAGACCTTTCTCGGATAATGGCTGTTAGAAATGACCCTTGGATAGTAGCGTTGCTCCACGGCTAACTTTTCGCCCAAAACCAACCCGCACTCGCTGCACACAACCTCTTTATCTTCAACAATCCTCCCACCGCATTCCGGGCACCTCATGGTATTACTATATGTAAGTTCTCAAATATAAAGATTGTATGACTATTGTAATACAACTGTCGGACATTAATATCTGATAACTATGGTGTATCTTCCGTATGTGATGTAGGTTTCATCTCCCCTCTTTTTCGGCTTCGCATCCGTTAAAACCTGTATTTCGAAGCTGTAAATTCCTCTCGACCTTAGATAATTGCTCAGCTCTTCCCGAATCTTCGCTTTAAGCAGGTTTTCTTTCTCAGCACCCGTTAAGCCTTTTTGAGAAGCCTCCCTCAGCGCAAGATATTCCGCCCACTTTACAATCCTCTGATACTCCTCAGCGGAAATCTGAGCATACACGGAAGAAGGAGCCGAGTAGCTGACCACCTTTGTGTTCTCTTCGTTCAGCTCGGTGATGTAAGCTACGGTAAACACACCCACAATGAAGAAGCCCATGATCAGGAACACCGCATACATAGCTATTCAAGGGTTTAAAAATTTGAACCCTCACAGCTGTGAGGTTCAGCTCGAAGGCAAGCATCTATTACAAAAAACTTTTTAGTAGCACCGGTGATAGTTAAGTATCAGGGGTGATACTATGCTGTTTGATCCCGCACCGAAGACAAGGAAGGAGGAACTCTTTGACAGGGAGAAAGAGCTTAAATCATTAGAAAGGGAGGTTGAAAGCTCACCTATCGTGCTCGTTCTTGGAATTAGAAGAATCGGAAAAACGTCTCTCCTAAAAGTGTTTCTCTCAGAATTTAAAGGTCTCGCATTGTTCTTAGATGCGAGGAAGCTTGATGAGCTGGGATATACGAGAAGAGCTCTATATACATTGCTTTCAGACGAGCTTACAAAATTTTCAAAGCTCCACGGCGTTCTTGAAGCTTTTAAAGGAATAAGAGGAGTTGCCGTCTCAAGCTTCGGAATAGAGCTTGACTGGAGCAGAGGTGCTTCAATTTCAAAACTCTTTGAGAAGCTCGACGAGCTCGCTGAGTCAAGAGGAGAAAAAGCCTTAATAGTTATAGATGAGGCTCAGCTTCTGAGATATTTGAGAGGTTATGGAAAACCTGATATCAGACAGACAATAGCGTATGCATACGATAATTTGAGAAACGTGTGCTTTATTCTGTCGGGTTCAGAAATAGGGCTTCTGACAGACTTCATTGGAATTGAAGATCCTGAAAGCCCTCTTTACGGAAGATATAGTGAGGTTGTTGAGCTGGAGAGGTTCAACAGAGACTTATCACTTGAATTTCTCAGAAAGGGTTTCGAGGAGCTTAGGGTTAACGTCAGTGAAGAGCTTCTTGAAAGAGCCGTTGATTCGCTCGACGGCATTCCCGGCTGGCTTGCATACTTCGGATACCTCTATTCACGCAATAAAAAAGGACTCGAGGATGTTATAGAGGAAGCAGTAAATCTTGCATCCTCAGAAATAAAGAAGATTGCAAGAATGTCGCCACACTATCCTTATGTTCTGAAGGCTGTTGCCGAAGGCAACGAAACATGGAGCGAAATCAAGAGAGCTGTGGAGCTTAGAACAGGAAGATTCCTTCAGAGTGCAACTCTTTCACGTATTCTTGAAAATCTTATAAAAATGGGAATTTTGCAGAAGAAGGAGAAGAAATATTCCTTTCCAGACCCTGTCGTAAAAGAAGCTTGCAGGAGATATTTTTAACATCACAGCTGTGAAGATGCGGTAATATTCATGAGGTATTAATTTGTGATAAAAATATCGTGGCTATCTTAGGGAAGTTGATTTCCTCACAGCTGTGAAGAACGCTTCCGATTATATATTATCTGTGCAAAAATCCCGAGCAAGCTCCAAAGAATAACAGAGGAGAGAATGTAAACATGCGGAAGGTCAAGAATCGGATACTTTACACGATATACGGGATGACATTCAGTATAGTTCGCTTCATAAGAACCGTTTGGTGCAAGAATGACTACAGGTGTGCACACCATTTCACCCGTGGGCTCTCTCGGTGCTCTGTCGTATATTTCATCTCCCAAAAGCACACCAAACACGTTGAAATATATACCGCCTTCATTAGGCCAGACCTCTGCGACTAAATACCTCTTTACGGCTTCGCACATGAAAAAACTTAGAAATATAACAATCTTTTTTGGTATTTTCATGAAAGTAAGGATATAATATGAAGCAAAAATTACAGCTGCAGCTATTCCAAAAGTAAAGATAATTCCATACAGCAATCAGATAACCCCCAAAATTTTTTCAAAAATCCCTATAAATAAAGAATTATATTTTGTGCATAATATAATTTATATTATGTTGATATGGAAAGAGCCTCCGAAAGTAGGCACTCAAACAGAGGAGCACATAGGACTGTGGGAGATCTTTAAAAAAAGCGTTGCAGAGGGAAAAATAAAGGATGCTCCCCAAGGACAGGTGCGCACGGAACCTAAGGATCTCTGGAGATACTATCAGCCAGACGGGGTTCTCTACCACGACAGCAACACGATAACGATTTTCGAGCTGGAGACGGAGTGGTGGAGCATACTCAACAAGATCGGACTTATATCTCTCATGAAAAGAGTCAGAAACATTAAGGTAAAAGAAGTGTTTTTTGTGGTGGGAACCAAAAAGGTAAGAGCGCTGAAGGAGACGAAGAAGGAATTTAGGGACTGGCTGAACAATGTAGAGGAAGCCGAAAAGTTTAGGATAAGAGTTTTTCTCGTCGAAGATCAGAAAATATATGAACTAACCGAAGAAGGAGAGTTTAGAGAATGTTAACCCATAAGCTTGCAATCAAAATCTGTAAATAAAAAATAAAAAACAGAATTATCTTCTTCTCTCGCCTCTTTTCGCAAGGTAGAATGCCGCTGCTAAAAGTATAAGCAGCACTGCACCGATAAGCGGAAGCGGCAGCTTCTTCTTCGGCTTTACCGGCTTGACCGCCTCCTTCACGGGCTTCGTTGCGTTTATGAGCTTCTCAAACTTTTCCACGGTTTTCTGCTCAGCGATTCCCAAGAACTGCTTTAACAGCTCCGGTGAATCGAGCAGTGCATATATCTTTTCCATTTCTCTGTCTCTCTCGCCCCACTTCTCCAGTTCATTGAGATACTCCTCTATATCTTTTTCAACGCTGAAGTTCCCAGTCATAATCTTGGCAATAATTTCATCTCTTTTCTTTCTTAATTCGGATTTTCTTCTGTTAAGCTCGTCCAAGAAAATTCTTTTAGCCTTGCTTTCGTTGATTTTTTCCGCAAGCTTCAGAGCCTCTGCATACCTCTCTTCCTCTATTGCAGATACTACATCGGGATAGTAGTGCCTAAGGAAGTCCCTATACCTCTCGTATTCCGTGCTGTTGTGCTTCGCTTTCTCGTAGTCTCTCAGCAGCTCAAGCGCCCTTCTCTCGTTTATTATTTCAGCCTCTTTTATCAGCGCCGAAACATCTACATCTTTTCCCTCAAGGAAAGCCTCGTAGAGCTTCTCCTTCACGTATTCGTATAAGAAGTCCTTGTAAATCTGCTTGTATTTATCAAAAGCCCGCACAAGCTTGACTTTTGAAATCGTGCAGTTCGGCAGTCTGATTTCATCCGGCAGCTTCTTAATTTCTGACTCATCGAAGGTTGCCATCGCCTTATAGAGCGTCATTGCATATCTGCTGTTAGGATTATCTGCAAGGTAGTTCGTTACCGCAAAGTGCAGCAGAGACGGGTCTTCGTTTACAGCCCTGCACAGAAGCTCGCTTGCCTCAAAAGTTATGTTCTCCCAGTCGTTCTTGAAGTAGTAGTAGAAAATTCTTGCATAGGGAGTTTCATTCACCGAAACAACCTTTCTATCGAAGTAGTCCTTCAGATTGTGAGCTCTGAACTCTACGGTGTCCTTTTTCTTGTAGAACAGAATTCTTACCGATACCGTTTGAGGCTTTGAAAAGTCTATGCCATCTAATTTAAGAACGGAGCCTTCGAGCTTGAGATTTCCCCTGTGGTATATTATTCCGTTCTGGAAGTCGAATCCATCTCTTATCTCCTTTATTATCCTGTTCTTAACTGGTATTGTGTAGTCCAGGCTGTAGTTCACGTAGAACCTCGGGAAGTATATGTATCCCTTGAGAAGGCTTATCTTTCCTGCGTATCTGAGCATGTATTCTTTGCCTTCACCCTTATTATACAGCACTCGCCTGAACTGAAATCCTATCTCCTGCTTGAGGTTCCTCGGTTCGTTGCCTTCAAGCCCTCTTACAAAGTCCGGATCGTCAAAAGCCTTTCTCGCAAATTCGTTTCTGAAGTAGTTTACGCCCTTATTTATCACGTGAAGCTGAATGCCCCTGAGAACACCTTCATCTACAGAAACCTCTCTTTCCTCGTCTCCCAGAACAACCCATGTTTCCTCTACAATTACATCGTTAGGCTCTAATTTCTCTTTGAAAAGAGCTTCCGGCTTAATTCTGTATTTCACTTTTACGGTGTTGCTGTCGCTTGCGTTGCAGATGAGAGCCATTGTTTTGTTTCCGTATTTGACCTCGTATTCTAAAAGATAAGGACACTGAACCTGTTCAGCATTTATTCTTCCCTCTTCTCCGGTATAAAGAGAGCATTTCAGCTTCAATGTTTCCTCAAATTCAAGCTCTGGCATTTCCTGCTTGTAAACTAAAAGATCACCGGCTTTTATTGCATCCTGCACAAAGGTGTTGTTTTTAAAGCTTAAAGCATAGCCGTCGAGCGTTGCAAGCTCCGGATAAATTCTGTATTCTTCATACAATCTCTGGAGGAATCTTTTTCCTTTTTCGTAAGCTGTTTTGTATTTATCCTCTTTGGTATAGTGATACATAACCGCAAGCTCCAAAAGCCTGCCAGCCATTACGGTTGTTTCTATCGATTTACTTTCAGCAATCGCTCCGTTAGGCAGCTGGTTTTCAATGCTTCTCTCGGCGTTGTGCTTGGTGGGGAAGTAGATGATTTTTCCGTAGTCTTCCTCCGGCTTAACGGTTTGAGGAACCGTTTTTACCACGAGCCCGCTCACGCTGCCCAGCATCACCAACAGCACCGCTAAAACCGCTACCCACCTCATACAGAAGCATTATGAATTTATAAATCAATTTCCTCACAGCTGTGAGGTTTCGAAAGGCTTAAGAAGCGAATATCAAAGCTAAGATGTTCTGTGCATGAAATTTGAGGAAGCTGCTTGAGGAGGGGGTGGTATGTGGGACGATGAAGACATGAAGAAGTATGAGGGGAGAAGGATTTTTGCAGGTATAGCGCTGCTGATACTGCTTGTGTTTTTCTTCGTTCTTTCGGCGGTATACACGGTTGATCAGACGGAAATGGCGGTTGTAAAGCAGTTTGGAAAGGTTCACAAGATAACAGGCCCAGGACTGCACTTCAAGATTCCTGTAATACAGACCGTAGATAAATACTATGTTGGTGTAAGGACTCTTAATTTAGTCGGAAAAGAAGAGGTTGTGGCATTGAGCAACGACGGCTTAGAGATACACATGGACATAAGCGTTCAGACGGCTATAAAGCCAGAGATGGTTGAAACGATAGCAAAGACTTTCAGAAATCCGCAGTATCTCGAAACTTGGAAGATTGCAACCGTTAGAGCTACAATAAGAGATGTAATAGCGAAGTATCAGGCTACCGATTTATACGGTGAAAAGAGAAAGAGCGTTGAAGCCGATATAACGAGGGAGCTTGAAAAGGAGCTCAGCAAATACTACTACGTGAAGGCTGTTTGGATAAGGAAGATTACACTGCCCCAGAGGGTTAAAGAGGCTATAGAGGCGAAGATACAGGCACAGCAGGAAGCAGAGAGGATGAAATATATCGTTCAGAGAGAAAAGCTTGAAGCTGAGAGGAAGAAGGTTGAAGCCGAGGGTATAGCACAGGCAAACGCAATCATAGGAGAGAGCTTAAGAAAACATCCAGAATACATACAGTGGTATTTCATGAAATCCTTAGAGGAGATGGCAAAGAGTCCGAACACGATATTCTTGGTCGTTCCGATACCGAGCAGCTACTTCGGCTGGCAGGGCAATCTAACTCAGATTCCGCAGATACCTGTGATAATACAGCCTCAGCCTTACAGAAACCTCTCTTAACTCTTTTTTTATTTTTGTGAAGTGATGCTATGTGGAAAGATGTGAAAGGGATAATAGTAAGAGGTGTGAAGGAAGCAAAGGAATTTGCTAAATTTTGTGAGAAGCATGATCCAAGACTTCTCAAAAGAATCATTCTGCAAAAAATAAAGGAAGCTGAGAAGCTTCTTGAAAAATCGGAAAATAAGATA
This sequence comes from archaeon, assembly GCA_027051165.1. Taxonomy (GTDB): domain Archaea; phylum Hydrothermarchaeota; class Hydrothermarchaeia; order JALTZZ01; family JALTZZ01; genus JALTZZ01. Next base: position 17,582 of record JALTZZ010000162.1, read on the forward strand.
CCCGATGAATTTAAAGAAGATGTTTTTGAGTTCATCAGCGGACTGAAGTTTAAGTATCGGTGGCTCGGAATAGATGAGATAGAATTCTCCGATTATATTTTAATCGGCAGGTTGATTGAGAAGATGAAAAAGCTTAAAAATATTTCATGCAGATACAAAATTTGATGGAAAGAACGGATCTGCATATAGAATTTGGAAATCTGATAGCCTCAGCGATAATATCAGTTTTCTTCATAGTATTGGGATTTTACACAGAACGGTGGATATCGGTCTTGGGGGCAGTTTTTCTTGCCGGATCGCTATTCTTTATCATGAAAAAGCGTAGATTCTAAACTTCGAAAACATGATCTTTCCACCCTCACAGCTGTGAAGGTTTTGAAAGAGCATTTCCTCACAGCTGTGAAAATACAGTAAGATTTATAAGGAATTTTTCGGCAGCTGAAAAATTGTAGATGCCTTAAGGAAATCGAATTCCTCACAGCTGTGAGTTACAAAATCTTCAGCTCAAGCAGGAGCAGCATTATAATGCTTGCAAATGCGTAGCTAAGGTAGCACTCAGCAAGCTCCTCCTTCTCGGCGACAACGTAGCTTAACATCTTAGCAACCGCAGCGTAGGCTGCATTGATGAAGCCGAAGACCACTGGCAAATTTACAGGCGTTATTTTGAGCATGAGCAGTGAGGACTCAACATCCTGCAGGTTCTCGGCGAGAAATTTAAACCCCCATACGCTCACGAGAACAACCAAGGGCATTACAAAATATAAAAATTTGAGATTGCTTCTGAAGGGCTCAAGCCTCGCCTCAACAGCCTTTCTGTAGTCCAGAATCTCAATTATGTAGTCTCTGATGGAGTCCAAAATTTCCACTCCCTTCTTTCCGAAAACGGATACTTCGCTGAGGGCTTTATTTACAACTTCTATGAGGAAGTCTTTTCCCTCAACAGGCTTAACGTCGAGCGGAAGACCCCTCTTCAATTTTATAACGACTTCCTGAATCATAGGTATGAGGCTGTTCAGCATCTTTTCTTCTCTTTTGTGCTCCTTCAGCTTGTGCACATTTTCAAGATAATCTTTGAGGAACTTTGCGGCTGGAATGATTATCAAGGGGAATATTAAAGCCGGGAGTGCATAGAGCGGATTTATAATCTTTATCTCAGCCCTCGTGATTCTGGTAAGGGAGTAGTAAACGATAAGCGGAAAAGCAAGCGAAGAAAGAACGAATGCAAGCGTTGTGTTTACTTCCATCATTCCCAAGAATATTGTGAAGACCATGAACAGAGCGGCTGGAGAAAAGGATATTATCATGTAGTGAAATCTGAAGCTGGACTCGTATTTGTCGAGCATCCTCATTCTCTCCCTTTTTATCAGATCCATTGCTTCCTTGAACACTTTATCGAAATTTGGTTTAGGTGCGTAGAATTCGTTCTTAAAGAGCCTGAAAGCAGTTGGTAAAGCCTCCGAAATCTCTTCATATTCCTTTGCGAGCTCCTCTAAAGCCTGCTCTACCGTTAAAACCCCGCCGTAGACTTTATCCCCGATTCTTCCTACATGCTTCGATGATTCTACGAAGGCGTTTTCCTTGTTTCTGAATTTTAACAAAACCGCAAAGGTCGTTAGAAACTTTATCCCGTTCTCTATCTTTCTCTCCTTTTCGAGCCTTTCCTTGTAGTCCTCGAACATGAAATGCTGAGAGCTTAAAAACCGAATTCCTCACAGCTGTGAGGATCAGATTTTATAAGCCCTCTTACTTTTTGTATGATAGGGATAATACGTGATGTATCGGGACGCTCGACAAACTACAGACTGCTCATAATCATAGCACTGCTCGGCATTATTCTCAGCATCGGAATTGCATATGATCAAAAAGCAAGAGCTCTTGCCGATGCTGCAACAAACGAATCAGCCTCTGTGATTCAGAATATATCGGGATCGAATGCTTCAAGCGCCGCAGCTACAGAGGCAGAGACTGCTGACGCTGGAACTGATATCAATTCCACAGCAAACAACGATGTAAGCAATGAAAACAGCGCGCAGACGAACACCACCACAGTAAGCTGGACTCCAAGCGACGATGACATTGTCCATGATTATACAGCATGCAAAAAGATAGGGGAGCAGACATTTACCCTATGCACCGGCAAAACCATAACACTGCCTGTTTATGACTGCAGCGGAGTGTTCAAAGTGAAAATACCCTACACATGCATACAGGTAGTTCCAGTCAGCGCCTCAAGGTCTGGAAGCACGGCAGACGGCTTGGATTCAGGCGATCACTACGTGAATGCATACTTCACCGTGCAGCAGAGCGGGACGTGTGAAGAGAGCACGAGAGTTGATACCGTGGTGCTTCACATAGGTCAGCTTGAGTGCGGACTTTACGAATACAAAGGCTATGTAGACGGAAGTCCAAAGTTGATATACATGCCGAAATTCACTGCAGGAGGCAACGACTGCCTATACTACCTGCTGAGCCTCGTTAGAAGCGGTGCACTCACGCAGGCAGATATAGCGTGCCTGAGACCATACTTCACAGCTGTGAGGAATTGATTTTATAAGCTCTTAATTTATCGGTGGTGCATATGTTCGGGAAACTGAAAAAGTTCATAAAGGACAGAAGAGGCATAAGCGGATTGGGCAGGCTGTTAGTGGTTTTGGCGATGGTCGGTATAATAGTCGCTGTTGCGCTAAACTTCAGAGACAAAGCAAACGCATTAGGAAACAAGGCATATCAGGAGTCGTTTGCTAAAGTTGACAGAATAAATTAACCTTCACAGCTATGAAATGATCGAGGGCGTAGGAATAGCACCGTATATACACCAGTTCACAAACGATCTGAAGAAGACGGCGGTGTATACAGCTATATCAGCGGTTGCGGCAAGCTTCTTCGATCCCTACTATCTTTCGCTTTTTTTATTTGCAAACGTATGCGCGGCGGTGGAATATGTTAGAGGAAAATTTTAAGCTTTTCATTTATTTTTTGGCGGTGGTTTTTGTTATACTGCTTTTCGCTCAGTTCTTCACAGCTACACAATACCAGCAGGAAAAAATACATAAGCTCAGGGATTTAAGGATAGTTTTAGCTTATGTCAGCAGCTTGGATTCTCTGAGCATTGACACAAGCGAACTTCCGGACTGCACGATAAAAATTTACGATAAAAATCTTAATTTGATAGATCAGTATTCTAAAGGAACGACGGTAGGAATAAGCGAGAGAATACCCAAGGTTATTTCCGGTAGCATCTACTACTTCGAGGTGACGGTATGAAAGTTCTTGTGGTTGACGATGACCCGGATATCGTCTATATAATCAGAAAAATTCTGATTAAACACGGATTTGATGTTGTTTGTGCACACAGTGGTAAAGAAGCCTTAGAAAAGGCTGAAAAAGAAAAACCGGATTTATTGCTTATTGATGTGGAAATGCCAGATCTCAATGGATGGGAAGTTGCTGAAAAGCTTGAGGGAAAAATGGAGATATTAATAATGTCTGCAGGTGAAGGTGCATGCATCAAAAAACCCTTCGGCGAGAAAGAACTTATAGAAAAAATTAAAGAAAAAATTAACCGCACCACAGAATATCCGGCTTAAATGCAAGAACTTTTTCAAGCTCTTTCTTCAGCCGCTTCTCCTTTTCTCTGCTTTCGCTGAAAATCACGCTGATTTTATCCTTCGTAATTTCTACTAACATTTTTAACACCTTGGTTTGTTGGTTTTATGTCTTTCACATTAACACTGACACCTAAATCTCTGAGCTTTGCATACAGCTCCTTAGCTCTTTGGTAGCATTTTTGACCTTCGTTTTCATATTCAAACCTTACATTTCCGTTTTTATCTATGATCACTCTCATTTCAGTGCAACCTCCTCCCTGATTTTTGAAATCTGCTTTGACATTTCAACGATTTCTCTGTGAACATCGCCTAAAATTCTGTCAAAGCACCTCTTGCACAGATGAACGATCTCCGCACCCTCCACGGCAACCATAGCTGGGTTGCCGCAGTTGTCGCAGTAGTGTCCGTGATCCTCCTCAATTATATCAAAGTATTCAGCATCGACATCCATGCCCGCTTCATTTGCAATCAGCATGCTGGTAAAGCACGTAAGCTTTATCTTTTTGTTGTTTATTAAGGCAAATGCCGGCACTTATACCGCCTCCACGTATATTTTTTCCTTTGCCTTTTGAATCTTAAAGCTTCTGTATCCCATTGCTCTCAACGCCGCAACGGTTGCCGCAGCTGTGTAATACTGCTTAACGAGCTGCACCAGCTCGTCCTGCGTGATTTTTGCTCTGTAGAAATCACCTTTGATAACGATTCTTCCGTTCTGAACTTCAATCGCCGCTCCATAGGGCAGCTTGTCTCCTTTTATTGCTATTTCGCTTTTATACACGTTTCCATAGTAATCTGTGTAAGTGCTTGTTACTTCAAGGTTTTCGTGCTTTGCAAGCAGTTTTACGGCTTCTTTCAAAATATTCTCGCTTGCATTTTTTATTTCAACTTTACATAAAGAAATATGGCTCAAGATATATCACCCCCGACCATCCGCACCACCGAAAAATAAGAGAGCTTATAAAAGCGAACCCTCACAGCTGTGAGGATTTGAATAAAATACTAAAAACAACCTCTCAGTTTTTATGATGCAAAAAATATAAATAAAAAAACTTAAACAATTCTTTCGGTTACTATTTCAATTTTCAGTATTGCCTCTAAACCGACGGGAATGAATTCTGCTTCACCGTTTTCTTTCAATATTCTTTCAACAACGAATCTGTATATCGGTCTCTTATCCTTCACTAAAAGCTCTTGTATGAGGTTCGGCGGCAGGACAGCTATATAAGCATCTGCGCCGTGCTCATCTGCGAACTCTATCAGCTCTTCAATATTATTTATGGTGTTTTTATACTGCACTATTTCATATTCTCCGAAAGCTTTCTTCAAAATTTCATGGTTTTTTTCTGTCAGCTCGTGCCTGCTAACCCATACAAGCTTAACCCCCGCCATTCCAACCACCGATAAGTAGAGAATTTTTAAAATCAAACCTTCACAGCTGTGAGGAATCGAGCTTATAAGCTCACAAGTATGGCATGAACCTCGACAATCTGCTTAAGGACTTTTTGAAAAAAGAGGAGAAGGTTTATTCTTTAAGCAAGCCGGTGGGATTTATAGGAGAGAACAACTCCGGCAAGTGCACAATAGCAAGCTTAATAGCAAAAGAATATAATATCAGAGTTTACGACTTCGACGAGCTCGGAAAGCTGTCAAAGCTCTACAACAAGGCTAAGAAAGGAGCTGGATTAGGAATCGTTGTGTTTCCAAGGGAGAAGCAGAGCTTCATATATTTAAAAGAAAATCCGATGGACTTAGTTTTGATAACCCTGCCGCACAGACACAACGTTCTTGTAGCCAAGGAGCTTGTTGAGACGGCTCATAGCTGCGGATGCAGGGTTTTAGGTGTCGTAGTAAATCTATCCGCTAACGAAAAAGAGGCTTTGAGCGTAGCCAAGGAGCTCGGTTTAGAGCTTATAGAGTGGATTCCCTACATAAAGAAGCTCGATTCTTGGCTGATAAGCAGCGATATAGAAAGCTTCAAAGTTGATTCAAAGCTGAAGAAGAAGCTGGAAAGCATAGTGAGGCTTATATGTGAGGAGAAATGAGCACGGAATACATTATTTCTCTGAAGAAAATTATTCTGATGCTTTATACCGAGCATTCGCTTTCTCACAGCTGTGAGAGTTCGAAAGCTTTAAAAGAAAACCGTTTCAGAGGGGATTAACATGCAGATGACTCTGCAGAAGTTTTTTGAGGAAATGGATTTGTTAAGGAGATTTGGACTTTTAGAGGAAGCTGAGAATTTAAAGAAGGTTGTTGAGATTTACAGACCCAAAAACATCTTCATTCTCTTCAGCGGCGGTAAGGACAGCATGGTGGCTTTAGACGTTTTCTACAGGCTTTACAAAACCGCCAAGCTGAACGTAAAAACAACCATAATTCATATTGATACGGGAATAGGAATTTCCGCATGCAAGCAGTTTATCAGGGAGTTCGTTAAGAGGTATCCCTTCGACTTCAAGGTTTTAAAGCCTGAGATGAGCTTTGAAGAGGGATTGAAGAAGTGGGGCGTGCCTTTACACGGAAGGTGCAGGTGGTGCTTCCGTGTTCTCAAGTATCAACCCTTGTCCAAGTTCTTAAAGTCTGTAAATGGCGTGAAGCTGTCGGTGAACGGGATAAGAATTCACGAGAGCTCAAGGAGATTCGAAATTTATGGAGAGTATCTGAAGACAAACAAAGTGTATAAGGGAAGGCACAAAGAATACAGCTACTGTCCTATATTAGATTGGAATAGAGAAAAGGTTGAGGAATACATAAAAGCTGCTGGCTTGCCTGTTAATCCCGTGTATAAAGCTATTTCTATGAGCGGAGAATGCATGTGCATGCTTCACGATCTCTCAGAGGAAAAGATCATGAAAATAAAGAGATTCTTTCCCGAGGATTACGAAAGGCTGATGAATATTTTCAGCAAGGCTGATTTAAAAGGTAAAGAGGGAGTTAAAAGGGTTAAAAAGCTTGAAAAGATAAGCTGTCAGTGCTTTTTACCTCATATAGCCAGCGGAGGCTGTGCAAATGAATAAAATCCCCTGCGAGGAGTTTGAAAAGCTGTGGAAGTGCGAATCGCTACTTCTTTGCCCGGTTTTGAAATCTCCCGACTGGAGATGGCTGTTCCCTCTGCCGGAAGACCCGTGCAAGAAGAAAATCTGCGGAAAATGGATGTGTAGAAACTATGAACGTGGATTCGATGAACCGGACAGATTATACGTCCCGGAGAAGCCTATGCCGGAGCTTCTTCTCCAGCACCTTGAAAAATGGATGAAAGAGTTTACAGCCGATGAGGAGCTGAAAGCATTCTACAAAGATCTGAAAAAGGTGGTAGGAACCTTATAATCATGTGCGAAGAAGCCGGATTGAAAAGGTGCAGGAGCTGCGAGAAGAACTGCTGCATTGAGTGCAGGTGGAGCTGCATGGTGAACGAGATTTTGAGGATGTGCTGTAGATGCTTTTTTAGGAACTTATAGCCTTTCAATCCTCTTTACATCGAGTTCTCTGATATTATCTGCAACGAATATTTTCAAACCCTCACAGCTGTGAGGGATGTTGATCGTGCAGAATTTTCACACATTTATAATCTGCTTATAAATATGCAGAGGAATTCACAATCCTTATTCTCACAGCTGTGAGGAATTATAAGCTGGTTATAACCAGCTTATAAATTCTACTTATAAGCAGATTATAATCAGCTTATAAATTGGACTTATAACCGGCTTATAAGTGTTCATAAGATGTGAACACTTATAACCAGCTTATAAGCAGGTTATAAATTTTGTTTATAAGCTGGTTATAACCAGCTTATAAATGTTCGCTCTTTGTGAACACTTATAACTGGCTTATAAGCAGGTTATAAGTGGAATTTATAATCCCGTTATAAAACAGCTTATAATTCCTCACAGCTGTGAAGGTTCGATTTTTTAAGCTCATTATTTTTCGGTGTAGGAGATGGCGGGGGTTAAAGTAGTTAAGTATTTATATGAGGTAGCGGAGCTCAGCGACACGGTTTTCAGAGAAATAGGGCTCGACGGCTGGGTTAATCCGAGGCTCGGAAGAACTTTTGTCACACATGCACATAAAGACCATATACCAGAGGTTGAAGAGGTTGTTCTCTTAGTTCCAAAGAAGCTCTATGAGGAAAACATCAGATTCTTTGAAATGCAGCCGAACAATGTAAAAATTGCCGAGGAGGAGCATACACCCTTTAAAATCGTTGGAACCGTGAGGCACTGGCTGTGCTACAGATACGGAATGCAGTGGAACAGGGCATACGTTTATTTGTTTGAAAGTGCTGAAAAAAAGATACTTGCAGTCGGCGACTACGACGACTGGAAGGAGCTTTTCGAAATAGTAAAGCAGGTGCAGCCAGATATTGTAATAATACCCGTCTATTCTTTCTCTGCGAAGAGAGCTGAAGACAAGCTCTACAGGGAGCAGAAGGATCTGCTCGATGAACTGAAGTCAAGGAGATACTGGATAGATAGAGGCTATACTCCTCCCATTGTGGTGGGATGCAGGCACTCGCCCAGAGCAAAACCCATCGAGGGGCTCGACTACTTCGTGACAGAGAACATAGGAATGCGTGTTTAATTTTTTATTTGTTTGTATTTGTCCCATTCTTTTTCTGCTGCACTGTTTAGAACGCTTATATGGCTTTCGGCTACTTCTACGGACATGTCGTTTAAAATTGCCCTGCCGAGCATGTAGTTTTTTCCGAGCATTTTAAAGAAGTTTTCAAAACTTGTGGTTTCTTTTACCTTTGGTCCGGCAACAGCTTCTATCTTAGAATTCTTCTCTAAGAGCTTTGCTGCAAGCTCTCTTATATCTTCTATGCTTCCCTCGTATCCTACTGCGGCGGGGAACTCTACCTTCCTTATAATCTTAACAGCTTTCAAGAACTCTTCCTTTGTATTGCAGTGTATGCTTAGAATTTCCGGGTCTCCTTTTTCCCAGAGTTCACTGCCGAGCTGTTCTATGTAGCTCGCTCTTTCTTTCGACCATTTTTCCCATATATTAATGATTTCTTCTACATTTTCTACCTCATATTCTCTTCCAATACCAACACAGCCATCAGGATATATCGTTTTTCCAACCAAAACCTTCATATTATCACCTCCTTTATTTTTTTCACAAATATTATCATAAAAATCAAAAAAGGTTAAAAGTTTCTTATTTTTACGGTATTTCCGTTGAAAATTGCTTTTATCTTCTTAAGCTTCTTTCTTTTTAAAATTTCTATCGCTCTTTCATCCCTGCAGATGCTGAGTATTGGTATTCTTGTATCCCTCATGAACTTAAGAAGTTCGAAAAGCTCTCTGACGTTCTCGCACTCAACCTCAACATACGGCTTTTCTTTCTTAACCTCCCTCCAAACCTCTCTTATCCTTAAAACATCTCCAATTCTGTAGCCGAAGACCCTCAACGGCTACCCTCCTCCCCCAGCCCGCCAGCACTTGCCGGGTAAAAGACCCGGCACCAATCCGAGGGAATCCTGTTGGGACTCCCCCGCCCTATTACGGGCTGGGGGGAAAATTAGTCATCGCGGATGGCGGGGGAGTTTCGAACGCATGACCGTAAACAGCTGTTCTGATATTATCTGCAGCGAATACCGTTTAAAAATTTTTCGAACCCTCACAGCTGTGAGGAGCTCAACTTCTCCAAGGCATCTACAATATTTTAATCATGAAAAAACTATTCATAAACTTTACTGCATCTTCACAGCTGTGAGGAACTAAATTCCGCAAACCTTCACAGCTGTGAGGAATTCGGTTTTTAAATTCTAAGGTTTCCGGTGGTGGGCATGCATGTTGATAAGGAAAAACAACTTCAGGGATTGATTAAAAGCTATATGGTGTATGCTCAGGGCTTGGGGATTTCGGAGAAGGAGATTTTAAATATGATATACTTCGCCGCCCGTGAGAGGGGAGATCAGTTTAAATGCCTCAACTGCGTTTACTCAAGGGCTCACAAAAGCATAAACGAGAAGAAGGTTGAAAAAGAGGGAAGGATAAGCATATACGCAAGGCAGTGCGTCTTCGGAATTTTCTACAGAGAAGACTGCCCGGTTCAGGTTCCAATCATAGAGAGGAAAAATGATGAAGCTTCTGCACAGACTAAACAGGAAGGCAAGTGAAACAATAAGGTTCAAAGCCCTTGCGTTCTGGCTCGGAAATGCAGTTAACATCGTTGAAAAGGGGAAAACAATTAAAGCAACGGTTTTTCTCGAAGGATATCAGAAAGCTCCGAACATTGTGGTCATAAACGAAGAGAGAATTTCATGCACAAAGAAGGGGAGAAAGTGCGACTCTTTAAGAAAAAACGGCGTGTGCTCCCACGTTCTTGCGGTTCTGTATGCTCTGTGCAGAACAACCGGATACAGAGGTGAGGAGTATTGGAAGCTGAAGAAAAAGGCGCAGAGCTTCCTCAAAAGCTGGAGTGCAAAAAGAGTGAGATGAAAAGAGATGTAATAATTATAGGTGCAACTGTAATGTTTATGTTTTACACCGTCCTACTGGCAACCTTCATGCTCGCATACGAGAGCGAGACAAAGCAGGTTGTTGTGGATATCAATGCCTACGGAGAAGCCAAAATAGAATACATAATGCTGATGTTCACCACTCCGTTGCTCGTGCTCGCTTATTACTATATAATAGAGGAGCTGAGCTGCAGAAGATGCAGGCTTAAAAAATCCTGAATTCACCTTTTCTCAGCTTTTCAACTATTTTTCCGAGCTTTTCCTCATCAATACTGTATTTTTCAGCCGTCTTCTTCCATCTGCTGTTCCCAAGCAGAATCTCCATCAGGTCGTGGAGGTTCATCACGATCTTCATGCATGCATAACAGCTTTTAAATTCTATCCTTCACAGCTGTGAGGGTTTGTATTTTTAAGCTCTCTACTTATTGGTGGTGCGGATGGTCGGGGGGATATTTTTTGTGGATAGGATATCCGCAGTTGACCTTCTGATAAAAACATCGGTAACAAACCTTAAGCAGATTTCAAAAGACGAAGCGGAGTTCACGACAAATATTCTTTCGTTCGTTCACGGCGTTCTCGGAGAAGCAGACCTCTATGCAAAGGACGAAAAAATAAAAAACAGAAT
>JALTZZ010000162.1:28287-30961 GCA_027051165.1 archaeon
CACGAGCTCTCTAATCCTTACATAAGAGCCGTAGCACTGCTTATAGCAGCCAAATACGTTTTAGACGAGCTTGCCTCGGAGTTCGAGATTGCCGTGCAGGGATTTATAAGAGGGAAGTGAAATGGGCAGAACATGCTACTACATTTTTTACGTGAAAAATAAGACGGAAGCTTACTCAGTGAAAAGCGATTTTCTTAAGATGACAGGAAATCATCTGTGGTTCTGTGAAACCCCAGATATAGATATCAGAGAAAGAGAGAAAATGGAGGAATACTATCCAGAGAGCTTCAAAATACCAAGAAGATTCAAAAAGATAGAATTTTTATTCAAAGAAGATTTTATAAAAGCAGACAAAATGACCTACGAAGGCTTCAAAGAGTTCATAAAGATTGCTGATTTCAAGAAATACCTTGAAAGGGTCTGGAAAATAAGGGTTTACAGGAGAGCAAGGGGATACGAAGTCTACGGATGGTGCAAGACTGCAGAGTGCGATTTCGACGTTCTGTATCTGCTGAATGTTGCAAGAAAAATCTCAGAAAAATATGGAATCAAAGTGAGGTTTGAGGATGAGGGTGAAGTATACTACGGCGATATCGTAAAAGGCAAGCTGAAGGGCATGGATGTGAACGATGATATGATAGCAGAGCTGAAAGAAAAGCACTTCGAGATACTTGAAGTAAGGATACCGAAGAATCTTGCAAAGTTCTTCAAGCAGTATCCCGACTACATAGATTACAGCGTAAGAAGGCTGATGTATTTTGTAGCAAACAGCGAATCTTCTTGGGATGTTCTGTTTGGAAGAAAGCAGGGGAAGCTTGAAATACCAAAGAACCTTCCGGCAGTAAAATTTAGCGATGAAGAATATCCGTTTGCAACGCTCATCCACAAGGAAACCTATGAAACCATTGAAAGACTGAAGAAAGCTCTCGATATGACTGAAGATGAAATACTGAAGCTTGGATTCAGAGCGGTGGTTCTAAATCATGAATACATGTTTCAGAGCTGGATAAAGGAAGTTCCGGCGAGGTATTTGATATGATAGAGTATAAATGTATTGTAGTAACCAAAAATCCAGCAATACTTGAACATGAAATTAAAGCAGAAATTGAAAAGCATTCATGGTACAGATTTAGACCAAGAATTTACAGACTTCCGCACAGAATCACTATAACCAAGAAAAAGCCAGTTAGATTCGCATTTGCCTATGCCTATACATTCTGGCAAAAAATTTACTGCTCATCGAGCGAGAATATACCAAACAGCTATAAATTCATTGAAGTTTACCACAAATCAACGAAGTATTCTACGGTGGTCGTGAAAGGAGAGGGCTGCAATTTCAGTGCTCATCTCTGTGCCGTAATTCTCGACAGTCTCAGAGAGCTTTGGAAAAAAGCGTATATAATAATCAAAAAAGATAGCTATAAATACCTTGAGCTGAAGGACAGCATGGCGGTTGATGACAGCGGAATTAAATATCTCATTGCTGAGGAGCTGTTCTTCGAAGCGTATGAGAAGCATCTGAAAGAAATAAAGGTTCCAGAGCTTTTAGCTGAACGTCCAGATTTAATAGAAATAGGCATAGAGAGGCTTAAAACCAAGCTTATATTTCCGCCAGTAAGGAGAAGGATAAGAAAAAAGAGGATAAAAGTTCATGAAGAAACCTATAAAAAAATCGAGAAGCTCGCAGAGAAATACGGATCTTTCGAAAATGCAGTATATCAGATATTTAGAGCCGTTGCCAGCGATGAATACAGGCTCAACGTTCCAGCGAGATATTTAATTTAGTTTTTTGTTTATTTTTTAAATCCGCTTCTCAGTATAGCTTTAGCCAAATTTTCATCTCTCTGCTCCGAGAACTGATTCAACTTCTCCCTCATTCTCGTAATAACGTTCTTAAGCTCCTCGATTTCCTTCTCTTTTCTTCTTATTTCTAAAAATAAGTTTGTATTTTCATCTTTAAGCTCTTTTATTTCTTTTTTAAGCTTTGTGGTCTTCTTTTCCGCAAGCAAGCCTGAAAACACGAGCTCGCTGATGAAAGCTAAAATAAGAAAGATTGTCATTGTGTTTAGGTCTTCCTGCATTCCTGCAATAAATGCGAATATTATCCCTATCATGGTGCTGGTGAGTATCCGAAGAACTTCTCGGCAAGAACTTTTATAAAATACGGACCAGCAAGAACACCGATTGCCGTAATAGCTCCAGCAGCAATAATCCCAGTTGCCATCGTGTCGAGCCTTGCTCCTACCTCACCGGGCACTTTCTTCGCAAGAGCTTTTACTATGAATCCTACTGCAGTTGTAAGCATTCCTAAAAAGAATCCGATCTTCTGCACGCCCTCAAGCCACTGTGCAAGTGCTGTAGCTATCTGGCTTAAGCTTGGGCCGGAAACGGTCTGTGCATGCACGGCATCCAACAAAGCTAATGCGGTCAAGCCGATGAGCAGCACTCTTGGGTTCATGGCTTGTTATCAGCTTTTAAACTGATTTCCTCACAGCTGTGATGAATCAGCGGGGCATGTAGTGCTCCCTGTCCTTCCTTATCAGCCTGTGCTCGAAGAGCTCAGCGGTGGCTCTAAGCACTTCCTGCCTGCTCATGCCCAAGTAGTTCATTATCTGCGAAAAAGTCGCTCCGTTATTCTGTTTAATAAATTCGTAAACCTTCTTAGCGGATTCGC
>JALTZZ010000163.1 GCA_027051165.1 archaeon
TTAAAAATCTTTTTTTCCATGGGCTAAAACTGACCATTTTAATAAATTACTAATAAATTTATTTTATTTTTGGTCTGGGTTGTGGTGTAGGAATGTTAGTACTTGGTTTTTGTTTATCAATCTTTAATTTTTGGGTATTAAAGTTATAAGTCATTATGAGTTTCTCAACTCCAGGATCTATGCATATAAAACCAGAATCAGTTGATGATACCCTTTCTTTTTTAGGAGAAATTTCTACAAGCACAAATAAGTGCTTACATTCTTTTGCGGTTTTTCTATTATCACTCCAAACTGAATATTGATCATTGGATTTGATTTGCGCAAATATGTATCTTATAGCAGAATACAAAAATGCTAAATTCAAATCATTAATTGACTCTTTGTCGTTTTTTAACAATGTCCTTAGATTTTTATTTAGAATCTCTGTTGCTCTAGTTGAAGACTCTATAGCCGCGTCATTATAGCTCATATCTGGGGTGATTTTATATTCCATACTCTCACCAGCGCTAGCTTTAGACGCAATGGAGCTTAAATACGCAACTGCAAGTAATGCTCTTAAACCTTTCTTAGCACTTTGTATTGCTGTTCCTTTTTCAAATTTCATACGCACTCTAAAATATTAATAATGTACTGTATAGCATATCACATAATTTGTTTTTCGTCAATATTTTTGTTGAATTTTATTTTTCTTAAAAAGCAAGAGTCAAATATTATATAATTAGGTATCATGAAGAGAGTAAAAAAACTGCAAATTTCTTTAATTCTTGCAATCTTATTAGTATTTAATGAGGTATTTGCAGAACAACAGAAAGATAGTGCAACACATAAAATTCCTATACCTATATACACATCTGTTTACATAAATAGTTCAGCTCGCTTTGACACAAAAGATACATTTAAATGTTATTTAGATATTAACATTATAAAAGACTTGGAATGCGCTGATGCAGAGGATGTTTTAATGTGTGTTGCAAACACGGCAAAAAAAATAAATGACCTGCTGACAAATTATTACAATAAAAACGAGGGTATAAAACTTACCAAATACTATCCTGGGGTTAAAGAGGGTAAAGGCAGAGCGTGCAAATTTGTTGGTCAAAGTTCATGTTGGTTAGCACCAGAAGCTATGCGAAACCATAAGCAACTTGCAATTGCTTTATATTCTGAGAAATTAAGTCGGTGGATTTGTTCGTCCTCTAATAAAATTCAGAAAAGTTCAAACGAAATATCATTTTCTAACAAAAAACTTTTGCTAGAACCCACAGAAAAAAAGGAAAAAGAAGATCTGGTTTTACATAATGACATGCCAAGTACTTTGGGTAGTGATTATAACAAAAAGGATTTTACCTTTCATAAAAGTGAGTCAGAAAAGCAAATGGTCACAAAGCTTGATTTGGAATCCTATAAGCACCAAAAACAAGAAGGCTTAAAAATTGAAAAAAACATAAATAAAAAAGAATATAAAACTGTATACGAAGGAGGTGGGAAGCTAGATCCATCCTTTAATTATCTTGTAAGGTACGATAAGGAAAAGTATCCAAAAAGGTATGTAAGAGCGCAATATGAAAGAAGACCTTTGTCCTCCCCTGGAGCCAACCAAAAAGTAGTAAGAGA
>JALTZZ010000164.1 GCA_027051165.1 archaeon
AGTCCATGATCTTCCAGAGAAGAGCTACATTAATGGTCTGCTCGGACTCAGCTATCTGAAAAATTTTAAGATATGTATAGATTTTAGAAATGGAATTCTTGAAATAGAGTAGAGACTTCCCACAAACTCCAGTTCTTCACAGCTGTGAGGTTCAGAAAGGTTTTAAAGCTTTTTCCTTCCCTTTATAACTATGCTGTGGAAAAGCATAGAGAAGATTGACAGAGAGATTGACAGACTGCTTAGACGTGTTTCCGAGCTTGAAGAGGTCAAACAGGAGCTTGTGAATAGAAACACCGTCATCCTTCCGAACATAATTGCCTACTTTCACAGAGATGTTCATCTGAAAATCAGAAATTTGGAGATATACGTAGAGCCGGATGAAATTTTTCTGCTAAGAGACTTAAATCAGGGGTTCATCAACAACAAGAAGAATGTGGTTAAATTTGTGAAGAAAGGTAATAAAGTTGAATTTTTGGTTTACGGCAAGAAAAAGAGGAAGGTCTGGATAGAAAAGTGGAAGATTGATGCTTTGATAAAATCTGCGGAAGAAATCTTAGGCTGGGGTAAGAATGGAAGGAAAGAGCAGAAGAGCTGAAATATACTTCGACGGAGCGTGTATGCCGTTCAATCCCGGTGGCGTTGCGAGCTACGGTTTCGTGATCAAGTTCGGCGGAAAGACCGTAAAGGGCTCCGGAATCGCAAGCGAAAAGGGAACAAACAACATCGCTGAATATACCGCTTTGATAAAAGCTTTAGAAAAAGCTCTGGAGCTCGGAGTTGAGGAAGCCGTGGTTAAAGGGGACAGCCAGCTTGCGATAAGGCAGATGCAGGGGATATATGCGGTTAGATCACCGAATATAATACCCCTTTATGAAAGAGCTGCAGAGCTTGCCAAAAGGTTTAAAAAGATAAGGTTTGAGTGGATTCCGAGAGAGGAAAATGAAGAGGCTGACAGTCTAAGCACGAAGGCTTACATATCATTTCAGGAAGCGAAGGTTAGAAAAAGGATAAAAACCGTTAAGAAGATTGAGAAGGTAGGAGAAAAAGTTTATATTGTAAACGGCTACAGGGTTGATGCTGAAAAGCAAACCTGTGAGTGTCCGTTCTTCAGGAGAATGAACTCCTACCACCTGCACAAAAGGAGCGGCATAAAAATAAGATGCAAGCACATACTCGCAGTTTTGGAAAAAATAAAAAAATAAACAAACGAACTAATACTCCCCGAAAACAACTTCCCTCACGGCTCTTTCTACATCACTCTGCATCTTTTCATAGTAGTATTCGCTGTCTATGATGAGCTTCTTCGCTCTTTCCAAGATTTCCTGCTCCTTTTCTTTTATCTTTTCTTTTATTTTTGGGTTAGCTTCTTTGATCTCCTCTAAAGCAAACTTTATGTCAAAAGTGAATACGTATTCCTCGGACATCTACCTCACCATGTTGAAGAGCTTCAGCGCTATATATGCCGCTTCCTGCTCGCTGAGCTTCATTGTTATCGTTGCTCCATTGTTCTTTCCTCTTTCCCCCTCGCTGACCCTCAGAAATATTCCTCTCGCCGTATTGTCTATTTCGAGCTTCTTGTATCTCTTCGTTTT
>JALTZZ010000165.1:0-26317 GCA_027051165.1 archaeon
AAAAGGATTTCCCCGTCGCCTATAACTTAATGAGTGTTAAAATCTTTGTCTCGCCAGCTTGCTGCCCTGCAAGCCGGTATAATATCTATGTGTATGTTTATGCCATAATCGTGATTTCTCAACAAACCCCTGCGTTTCGTCTGGAAAATTTTGCCTTGTTTCTAATGCAAATGTCCTTTTATAAGAATGAATAGCTTCTCTCGAAAAATTTGTTTTTATAGAAAAACTAACCCTCTTGCATCACTCATCCCGCAAGGGGGTTATTTGCTATTTGTCTTATTTTATTTGCCGTATTTTCATCAATTATTTCCTCCTCTTCAGCAAATTTGATGAAATTGCGTATCGCCATTGCTAAGATTCTCTTTCCTCGTTTTACGTTATTTAAAACCCTGCGGACTGTATCAATGTTAAAGGGCTTATCTGAGAAATGCTTTCTCAAAGCCCTGATAATTGCGTTCGCATGCTCTTTTCCTACTCTGTTGCGTAACCAATCAAAAAACTCTTTTTCATAGCTTGAAAAAGTGAAATCCTTCCAAGCCAGTGACCCGGGTTCAAATCCCGGCGGCTGCATCAAAATCTCAACTCTGGAGATGTTATCTTCTCATATATCCTTTCAACCTCTTCTACAACATCTCTTACGTTAAAACCGTGCTTTTCCGCTAAATAGACAGAACCACCGGCTCCAACACCCTCTTTTACATATCCCCCCTCATACATCCTTAAACCTTTAAACCTTGATTTTGAAAAATCAAGCTTTGCTTCATAGACCTCTACACCAATTTCATCTGCTATATCTAAGAAGTTGCTTGTTTTATCGTTTATTATATACTTTGTAGTAGCTATTGTGCATTCACCGTTTAGAGCGTGGGCTATTGGAAGCATTTGAGTTCCTCCAGCTAAAACAACGTTCTTCTTGAATCCACGTGCTAAGCCAACTACGCAAGCCTGCATGGGATCACCGAAGAGCTCGATAGCCTTTAGTGGATCATCCCTAAGCTCACCAAATTCTACCCCTTTACTTTTAAAAGCTTCCTCAACAACCTTCTCCTTGAGCTCTATTGGATTGTTTGCCATTGAAGAGGAGACCTTTGCCCTATATCCGAGAGCTCTAAGAACCGCTAAGGCTGTGGTGGTGCCTGCTGGTGTGCTCTCCCCAATAACAAGCTCATCGTAACTCTTCTTCAACTCCCTTCCGAAGAGCTCAGATTTCCTTAAAATCTCATATATATCTTCAACACCTTTTTCAAACCTTATATCCCCTCCAACCTTCTCACTTATCTTTATATGAGGAACAAGGGGTTCTATTTCTGAACCCGCTCTAACTACAACGATCGGAAATTCTGCAAGGTTGTAGCTTGCCTTCGTTATTATAGCTGGTGTGGGATATCCCTCTGGAGTAACCGGTATTGCATCTATGCACAGTGGCTTATCATAGAAAAGAAACTCAACATCCGCTGGAGGCGTATATTTTATGAGCTCTGGCTTTGCCCCAGCAACCGTAATGCCCTTTATATTTGCAAGTTTTGTATTTGATATCACAACTACAAACAACTCCTTCATGAAGAATCTCTTTAACGTTGACCATTTATAAAGTTTTTGAAGAAATCTGGGCTTAAAAATATGGACAATTAAACCTTATAAAAAAGTTTTTGAACAAGATCATCTATAATTAAATAACAATGAGATTTGAAGAAGATGGCGTGCTATATGAGATATACTTTGCGAAGAGTGGAGCGGTGGTAAAAGTTAAGGATAAGCACAAATACTGGTTAAAATGGATAATAAATCTTGATGAAGGCTATATAATTGAATATTTTGGTAAAGATGTAATTTTTGGAAAAGAAAAGATTTTTTACGGTAAAAAATTAAAATTGACACAAAAAGAGATAGATGAAATTGAACTTCTTATTTTTTCTATAAAAATTAGCGAAGATAGAGAAAAGGTAAAGGAGCTTATAAGCAAGCTTAACAGCATATTTAAACAGTTCGATAAAAGAAAAACCGAAAAAGAACTTATTGAGAGTGGAAAGATTTCAAGAGTTTAGTTTAACTTTAACCTTTAAGGCGATTAAATAGCTGAGCTTAGGGGGAACTGCCTCTCCAACTTGGTTATACTGAATGTCAAATCCTCCCTTGAAGACGTGATTGTCTGGAAAGCTCATGAGTCTCGCCTGCTCTCTAACTGTTATCAATCTGTCTTCAAAGGGATGTATAAATCTTGAGCTACCTCTTATTGTTGGAGCTGGTCTGTTTGGATCGAGTCTTTGATAGTCGCTGAATCTTCTTTTCCCATATCCAAAATAAACAGCAGCCTGACCATATCTTAGCCTATGGACTTTTTTCTTTATTCTTTTTGGTAAGGGTCTGTATACATGATTTGGAATGTTGTGCGGCTCCCTTGGATCTGGCAAATCCTTTATAGCATCATAAACCGTTACTCTCCTTTTCTCTTTCTTAAGCTTTAGCTTTATATTGCTTATAAAGATTCTTGTCCTTCTTGAGGGTATTCCATAATCTTCAGCTTTTAGTATGTTGAAGTATGGCTTATATCCTATTCTTTCAAATTCATAAGCTAAGGCATCTCTAAGCTCTCCTTCCGCAACCTGAACTACGTTCTCCATAACAAATATCTTTGGCTGAAGATCGGCTACAAACCTTATAAATTCAAGAACGAGCCTACCTATACTATCTACGTATAGTCTATCGAGAGGATCTTTATATCTCTTCATATTTATCGGAGTAAAGGGCTCACAAGGTGGAGAGCCAATAACAACATCTATATTAAACTTTTTGAAGTAATCTGTTTTTAATCTTTTTATATCTTCAACGATTACCTCTGTTTCTGGAAAGTTGGCTTTATACGTCTCAGCAACTGGCTTAAAATTGTCCACAGCAGCAACGATTTTGAATCCCGCTTTCTTAAATCCTGCCCCAAATCCACCTCCGCCGCAGAAGAGGTCTATAACATTCATTAAATTTGCTCATTATAAAATAACATCAGCAATTGAAAAAATAAAACGCCTTCATATCTTTTCTGGTTGATAGCTAAACAAATATAACATGATTTTAATCTTAAAAGCGAGAAATTCTAACCAAAAGTGTTATAAGAGCGAATTTCAATATTTATTTATTAGCCAAAATTTTTTATATATGCCTATATGTTGTTAGTATAAGGATGGGTTCTCCATGAAGAGCGAGAGTGTATCTAAGATAATAGGCATTTTAAAAGAACACCATGCATGGCTTGATGAAAGCCTTCCAATGATAGCAAGTGAGAATGTTACGAGCATTCTTGTTAGAGAAGCTTTAATAAGCGATTTTGGGCACAGATATGCGGAAGGTAAGCCTTTTAAGAGGTTTTATCAGGGGTGCAGGTTTATAGATGAGCTTGAGAGCTTTGCAATTGAGCTTGCGAAGAAGCTTTTTAATGCGCCTCACGTTGATTTAAGACCCGTCTCCGGCACAGTAGCAAATCTTGCCGCTTACTACGCTTTAGCTAAGCATGGAGATAGAATGGTGGCTTTATCTGTTGCACACGGCGGTCATATAAGCCACGCGGAGCTAAGTGCCGCTGGTGTTATGGGTTTAAGGACATATTCATTTCCTTTTGATGAGAAAAAAATGAACATAAACGTTGATGAAGGTATTAAGCTTGTTAAAGAAATTAAGCCAAAGCTCATTCTCTTCGGTGCAAGCCTCTTCCTATTTCCGCATCCCGTTAAGGAGTTTAGAGAGGTTGCAGATGAGGTTAACGCTTATATAATCTATGATGCTGCACACGTTTTGGGGCTTATAGCTGGAAAGCAGTTCCAAGACCCATTAAGAGAGGGAGCAGATGTAGTAACAGCATCTCACCACAAGACGTTCTTTGGACCTCAGGGTGGGCTAATAATCTCGAAGAGCGAGGAACTTGGTAAGAAGATTGAGAAAGCCGTATTCCCCGGGCTTGTGAGCAACCACCACCTGCACCACTTAGCTGGCTTAGCGATAACGCTGGCGGAGTTCCTTGAGTTTGGCGAGGAGTATGCAAAGCAAACTGTAGCTAATGCAAAAGCTTTGGCACAAGCTTTGTATGATAGAGGGTTCAACGTTCTGTGCCCAGATTTAGGATTCACGGAGAGCCATCAGATAGCCGTTGACGTAAGAGACCTCGGAGGAGGTGCTGAGGTGGCTGAAACTCTCGAAAGAAACAACATAATAATAAACAAGAACCTTTTGCCATGGGATGATATCAAGAACGCAAAGAATCCAAGCGGGATTAGAATAGGCGTTCAGGAGATTACAAGGCTCGGCATGTGTGAAAGTGAGATGGATTATATAGCTGAGCTTTTCAAAAAAGCTGTCGTTGATAAGAAAGATGTTAAGGATGAAGTTAGGGAACTCAGGAAAGAATTCAGAAAAATAAAATACACTTTTGTAGAGAGCGATGCTTATAAATACATAAGCCTTAGCGAGGTGCTGGCTTGAAGCTAGTAGTTTTCGATTTAGATGGAACACTAATAGACTGCGAAGCCATCGATGAACTCGCGAAACTCGTAGGTAAGGAAAAAGAGGTTAAAGAGATAACAGAAAAGGCAATGAAGGGGAAAATAGACTTTAAAACCGCATTGATAGAAAGGGTAAAGCACTTATCTGGTTTAGAGTTCGAAAAAGCCCTTGAAGTTGCAAAGAACCTTCCGCTGATGAAGGGTGCTAAGGAGGCAATAATGGAGCTTAAATCGAGAAATATAGCAACAGCGATAATAACAGGGAGTTTTGATTTCATTGCGGAGAGAATAAAAAATGAGCTTGGGATAGACTACGTAATAGCAAACAAGCTTGTTGTAAAGGACGGCAAGCTTACCGGCGAAGTTGAAGGGGAGGTTGTGGAGAACTGCTCTAAGGGAAGAGCTCTTGAAAAGCTCTCAAAAGAGCTTGGAATAAGCTTGGATCAATGCGCAGCCATAGGGGATGGAGCCAACGATGCTTGCATGCTTGAAAAAGCCGGCTTGGCTATTGCGTTTAATTCGAAGGAAGTTTTGAGCGATGTTGCAGATGTTATAGTCGTTGAGAAGGATCTGACTAAAATACTCCCCTATATCCTTGGGAATCTTAATGAGGAGGAAAAGAAAAAAGAAAAGAAGGAATTGGAGTTGAAGATAAAGGAGCTTAAGAGGGAGATAAACAGAGGTAGAGCGAGGCTCAGAGAGCTAAGAAGTGAGAGAAAAAATATACTCGATTCCATAAGAGAACTTAAAGCTAAAGCTAAGGAATTTAAGGAGAAGAGAGACAGACTAAACAGAAAAGTTAAGAGGCTTAAAATAGAGAGGGAGAAGAATGAGATAATTTTAAAGGATTATTTGAAGGAATACGAGAAGAGAAGAGAGAATGCACCAAAAGGAGATTTCAGGAGAATTCAGAGGAAAATAAACCAGCTTGAGTGGAAGCTGCAGACAACTGTTCTCGATATTAAAAAGGAGGATGAAATTGTTGAAAGAATTGAAAAGCTTAAGAAGCAGCTTGAAGATTATAAAGATTTAATCGAAATTCAGAAGAAAATTGACAGGCAGAGAAGGATAATAAGAAGCCTTGAAGATAGAATTGAAAAAATAAGCAGACAAGCAGATGAAGCTCACAACAGCATGATAGAGGCTGTCAACAGAATTAAGGAGCTTAAAAACAGGCTTGATGAGATAAAGGAGGAAAGAAAGGAAATAGAGAGCATGCTTGACAGCATGAGAGCCGAGCTTAAGGAGCTTCTCGCCAAAAGAAAAGCAATTCAGAAGGATATAGAATTTATGGAGATGAAGAAGAGCGAGAGACTTCAGAGAAAGAGAGAAAGGGAGCTGAGAAAGAAGGCTATGGAACTCTATGAGAAGTTCAAGAGAGGAGAAAAGCTTGACCTTGAAGGACTGTATCTACTGCAGAGGTTCAACCTCATCTAAGGTGTTTGGGAATGAACATCGTTGAGGAAGTTTTTAATGTAATCGAGGACAGAAAAGTTAATCCGAAGGAGAATTCATACGTTTCAAGCCTTTTTTCAAAAGGGGAAAATAAAATACTTGAGAAAATAGGTGAAGAAGCTACAGAGCTTATACTGGCAAGTAAGGATAACAAAAAATCGGAAATCATTCACGAGGCAACAGACCTTATATTCCACGTCCTCGTTCTCCTGAGCTACAAAAACATCAAGCTCGATGAAATATACGAGGAGTTTAAGAGAAGAAGGAGATAATTTTTCTAAGGTTAATTTTTCTAAGATTTTTAAATATTAAAACATAAAAACGTTATATTCAGGTATATTTTTGAAAGAGGCGGAACCTCTATCTTAGAGTATGAACCATTGGTAAAATCAAAATAGCAGATATCCTCTAAACGTTCTAAATACAGGTAAAAGCTTGGTGTTCTTTCATAGCCACTTATAGAAATCTCACCATTTTGATGATATTCTAACATGATTTTATATTTTTTACCATCTTGAATGTAGCTATAATTAGTTAATGTTATATTTGATTTACAACAATCATATCGACTTATTATCTGTTTATTGAAAAGCCTTCTTTTTAAGTTTTTGCATATTATCATGTAATTTTTATTATTTACTATAAGAATTTCAGCATGACACATTTTTTCAGAACAGTAACTATTTAGAATTTTTATATAGAAGTCTCTTGAAATATCGGCTATTCTCTTGCCCTTGATTAGAAATCCATATACACCAGCTTTTTTAAGTTTATCTGGATCATATTTAACAAAAAAAGAGCTACTATCATGATCTATTCTATAATCTTCTATTCCCAACCTTTTCAGATAATTGATATCAGATTTGCTTAAAATTTTCGGAGATATTTCCTTTATTATCAATACTCCTAAAGAAGAATTTTCATCAACAATTAGATCATCATATTCTAACGAAACTAAACCAATCTTTCCATATTTGCTTATATTATAAATTCTTTCTACATTTTCATAAGCATGTGTTAAATTTATAAGATTATAATTTATAATCTTCTCCTGATAGTCTGTTATCTCTGGGGATGGAAATATTGCCAAGAAAATACCTATAACAGCAGATATCCCTATAATTACTATAATAAGTTTTAAAGATTTATATTTGCTTTTATTCTTACTTTGATAATTAAAATCATCTAATGTTAACTGTTTTTGCTTGAAAATTTTGGATAAACTTATTCCATAATAAATTGATATTATTGATAAAAAAAAGCCATATACAAGAAGTTTATATTTCAAGACACTTAAAAATTCCGATTTCCCCATATAATTTATTAGTAAGCATGTAAATGTGATCATTAATAATGCTATATATATTATTAAGCCAAACTCCCATATTTTCTTTAAATCTTTCAATCCAGTTTTCTCTCCGAAATACGTTAAGGATATTATAAGCAAAAAGTAAACTACGATTAAAATAAGTAATGTTTGCCATTGAGGTATAAGTATAAAACTTTTTTCAAGATTAATATTAGCAATAAGCATGGAAACAGTATAAATAATTGTAAATAATACTACAAGTAAAAATATCGTTAAATTAATTATTAAAAGTATATCATCAACATTTTTAATTTTTAACTTTCCTCGATTATAGAATTTAGACCAGATAATATAAGCTAAGAAAACAATTGGAATTATAGAAGGTGGAAGTATTTGAACAACATCTTCTATCATCAATTATAAGATTATATTTATTGACCCTTTTTTATTTTATTCTTATTATTCATTGTAAAGATAATTAAATTGTTAAAAAGACTTATGAATAACATTATTATATATTTTATTTAAGAAATCTGATACTATTTCTTTTCTCTTTTTCATGCTTTTTTTAGCACCGTTAACAGTAAATCTTCCAAACATATATGTCAGAAGGATAATTGCCGAAGAAACTGCAAAGCACGCTAAAAATCCAGCACTTTCTACAATAAATCCGCTGAAAATACCGCCTATTGCATAGCCGAGATTCTTAAAGAAGTTGTTTACGCCCAAATCTCCTTTTGAATGCTCTATAAACATTTTGTTCGGGGATACAACTATATAAGCCCAAGTATATCCGTTGAGAATGTAAAACAGCAGCATTAGAAAGGCAAAGTAGTATCCATGAGCTAAAATTGATATCAGCAGAATAGCAAGCATAAGTAACCTAATGCCAACGAAACCTCTAATATCGTAGACATCTACAGCTTTTTTATAAAACATTGCCGATAGTATTGATGATACCAGAGAAAATATGAATATTGTGCTGTTTTCAATTCCCTTATCCTTCATGAAAGCAACTATCTGAGAAAAGACTATACCAAACGATAGGAAGAGGGCAAAAAATGTTATGTGAACATCTAAATTTTTCTTGGGCAGAGAAACCTTCATGTGAATGAACGGCAACATATACGGGCTTTTTACTATTGAGTGCATGCTGGCAGAGACCTTTTTTGCTACAACGTCAACCTCTTTCTCAAAAATCTCAAGACTCTTTTCGAGGAGTATAAGAAGTCCAGACTCTTCGATTTTTATTTTCTTTCTTCTTTTTCTTATCCCAGCCTTTATAATTTTAGCTCTTAGAACATCGAGTATGTATATCGAATAAATTAAAGATAAAATAGAAGATATTACTAAAAGCTGAAGAACAGCTTGCATGCCGAGAATCTTCACAGCAAAAGCTCCGAAGAGCAATCCCAAAACCCATGCCCATCCTCCCACCTCTTCTATTCTTCCAACAAGCTCATATTTTTTTAAATCGCTTAGAATAGACAGCAAGGCGAAGTATGTTGAGTTTGAGAGAAGGGAG
The DNA here is from genome assembly GCA_027051165.1 of archaeon. Lineage (GTDB taxonomy): Archaea > Hydrothermarchaeota > Hydrothermarchaeia > JALTZZ01 > JALTZZ01 > JALTZZ01. The sequence goes on from JALTZZ010000165.1 coordinate 8,777, forward strand.
TATATAAAAACCGCTAAGGAAAGCATTTCAATGCTCTTAGCTTTGAGAATTATGGATGTTGAGAACAGCGTTCCAACGAAGCCGAGAACTATTAAAAGTCCTTTTCTCTTGATGTTAAATAAGTATTTCCCAAATATTATGCTCGCAAGCATGTTTCCAGCCATTATTAAAGAGAATACTATGCTTGCTCCTATATGCCTGTATAAATCAACCGCAAGTATCATTGAGAGTGTTGTAATTAATGCTCCCAAGAACTTATAAGGTGCTATTATATAGAACCAGCTTCCCCTCATTTCTCCTCATCCACTTCCTCTAAGAATTTTTCAACACGTCTCTTAACAACATCTTTAAGTGCGTATCCGAGGGAAATTCCCAAGGCTATTGAAAACGTGAGTATAACCGCAAGGAGCGCTATTCTGAATATTTCCACAAATATTGTGGCATCGAATCCAAGGTTTTGTAATGAAAACACAAAAAATATATACACAACCGTAAACTTCAATAAAGAGCCTATCTCCCTTTTCGCGGGTATTTCAAATTCCTTCACGGATATCCTTACCTTTTCCCCAATAATTATTCCTATAGATGTAATAAAGATTACCGCAAATATCCTCGGAACGAACTCCATGAAGTCTTCAGCAAATTTCTTTATTAGATTTATTTCAATGTAGTTCAGTGCATAGGCTATGAAAATCAAATATATATACCATTTTATCATTGAAGAATAGAAATCAGAGACACCAATTCCGTAAAATGCGTTTTTTATGTTTTTCCTTTTTAGCCATTCATCTACATTCAATATTCTACTTAAGAATGCCTTTACTATAACTGAAAATATTCTCCCCATAGCATATCCTACGATTAATATTACCACAGATGCCATGAAACTTGGTGTAATTGCTTTTATTGAATTAATAATATTTAATACAGCCTCGGATATGTATGCTATCATGGATTCTTGATTTTTATATTTAACATCTTAAAAATAATGAAAAAAGTCAAAAAATAAAGAATATATATCAGAAGAGCTGTAAAATCATTTCGGTGGTTGAATGTTTGTTGATCTCAACTACGAGCCGAGCAGAGATGATTTAGTATGCACATTTTATTTGGAACCTAAGGGTATTAGCATTGAAGAAGCTGCCGAAAGCTTGGCTGGTGAGAGTTCCATAGGAACGTGGACAGAGGTAAAAACTTTAAAAGAGAATATAAAGAGGCTCGCTGCAAAGGTTTTCAGCATAGAAGGTAATATAGTTAAGGTAGCCTATCCTTCTGAGCTTTTTGAAGAGGGGAACATGCCCCAGATACTCTCCGGTATAGCTGGAAACATATTTGGACTTAAAACTATAGAGAATCTAAGGCTTGTGGATGTGGAGTTTCCAGAATCTCTTGTAAAGTCTTTTAAGGGTCCTAAATTTGGAATAGATGGTATAAGAAAGATGTTTAAAATATACGATAGACCTTTAATAGGAACGATAGTCAAGCCGAAGGTGGGTTTATCCGCTAAAGAGCATGCAGAAGTAGCTTATGAAGCTTGGGTCAACGGAGTTGATATCGTTAAGGATGATGAAAATCTTGCGGATATGAAGTTTAACAGATTCGAAGAAAGGCTTAAAGAAACTTTAAAAGCAAAAGAACGTGCAGAAAATGAAACTGGTGAAAAAAAGGGCTATTTAATAAACGTTACGGCAAGTGCATTGAAGATGATAGAAAGGGCTAAGCTCGTTGAAGAGCATGGGAACGAGTATATAATGATTGACATAATAACCTCAGGCTTCTCGGCTCTGCAGGCTTTAAGGGAGCTTGACCTCAACCTTGCGATACATGCTCATAGAGCCGGACATGCCGCCTTTACAAGGAAGAAGAAGCACGGAATAAGCATGAAAGTTGTGGCAAAGATTTCGAGGATAATAGGTGTTGACCAGCTGCACATAGGAACATTCGGCGTTGGAAAGATGAAAGGCTCGCCAGAGGAGGATAGGGAATATCAGAAAGCCCTTACAGAGGAGCTTTTCGGAATAAAGAAGGTGCTTCCAGTCGCTTCTGGTGGCTTGCATCCGAGGGTTGTTCCGGAGCTTATTAAAAAGGCTGGCATAGACATCGTGGTTCAAGCTGGAGGAGGAATTCACGGACATCTAAGGGGCACAGCTGGCGGAGCTAAGGCTATGAGGGCGGCTGTAGAGGCTGCAGCAAGCGGAATTAGCCTTGAAGAAGCAGCAAAGAAGAGCGAAGACTTGAGAATTGCATTAGAGCAGTGGAAATGAACGATTTAAACTTTTTTATATACTCCTTCATCGCTCTCTTCGTAATTGTTGATCCTATAATGAACATTCCAATATTTATAGCCATACTCGAAGGTTTTAGCAGAGAGGAATTTAAGAAGACCGTTAAGAGAGCCTGCATCGTAGGAATGCTCGTTTTAATAGTGTTTACTTTTTTTGGAGTTTATATTTTTAAATATCTCAACATAGAGATGGCATCGTTCAGAATCGCTGGAGGAATCCTTCTGCTCATAATATCTCTTGAGATGCTCTTTGGAAGAAAAACAAAAACGGAGTATTCTCCAGAGGTTGTTGCCGAAAAAAGAGAAGAACTTGCTGTAACTCCCTTAGCTATACCTCTTCTAACAGGTCCGGGTGCAATAACAACGGGCATTGTTCTATACGGAACTGCAAAAAGCATATTAGACAAGCTGGAGCTTTTTGCGGCTGTTGTCCTTGTTTATACGCTGAGCTACATAATACTCTCAAACGCACACAGACTTTTCGACATCTTGGGAAACACGGGAACGATAGTAATTGTGAGGATTATGGGTCTTCTTTTAGCCGCAATCTCGGTGCAGTTCATCGTTGACGGTATTAGGGAGCTTTTTCTCTGATGTGGACAAAAATTTCACCAAGGCTTGAAATCTCTATTTTCATCGGCTTCTTTTTTACTACGTTTATCAACCCAAGCTCATCCAAAACATATATGTGCCTTCTTATTGTGCTTTTGTCCTTTTTCATCACTTCCGCAAGAGACTTTACATCTTTGTAGCCCTCTTTTATTTTGCGTAGTATTTCTATCCTTTCCTCAATCAGCTTTGCTCCCATTTCCCTTATCCTTAGGAGGGGCGGGGGTATTTCAACGATACCGCTCAAGTCCTCAAGCTCCATTTCCACTTTTACGTTCCTCATAGGATTTATAATGAGCGAAAGAAGCACTATTGCTATTAAACTTCTCATTCCACCGCTTAAATTTAAAACAATTGAATATCCCTCTAACTCCCTTAATTTTTCAACAATTTTTCTGATAGAATCTTCAAAACTCTTCACATCTATTTCTATAAGCTCAACATCAACACTCTCACCGTATGACTTTTCTATGAACTTTTTTATCCACTCGTAAGCTTCTTTAACCCTATCAACAACCTTAGCAGTTATAAGTATTATTTTATCCCCTTCTTTTAATCCATGCCTCAATATTGCTCTATAGCAGAACTTCTCATCAAATCCAAGCGTTGACACAAGAGCTTTTCTCATGCATCATATTATTCATGATGTATATATTTATCTTTTTCCATGCAAATTAATAGTCGAAAGGTTTTTATATAAGTTTATCAAAAGTTTAATAACAATAATAGCCATGAGGTGTTACTATGAAGGAAATTATAGAATCAAAACACGTAGAAAATCTGGGAAAATATCTTTCTATTTTGATTAGAAAAGAATATGCATATGATATTGTTGATCAAATAGGAAAAGCTAAGGATAAAAACGAATTTTTAGATGCCATTTATAAGGCTATGAGACTTTCCATGAAATCAGATATATCAAAAAGAAAAGTTACACCATCGAATGAAGATATAAAAGAGGTAATAAAACTTATTGGTGAGAAAGAAGAAAATTTAAGATTTTTAAGTAGATATCTTGCTTCTTTAGCTTTTAGTTTTTGGTTGAGTAAGGAACCTGATAAAGAAAAAGCTTCGGAGGAGGTGAAATAAATGTTTGTAAGATTTTCTGGAAGGTTATTAATAAACGTTGCTTCATTGAATACTCAGGGAGCCTCTGGAACAAATTACATAGAGATAACAAAAGTTCCAGTAGTTTTGGAGAAAGATGGCACACTTTTAGTTGAAGAAGTGCCAGCAATTTCAGGAAACATGATGAAACATTACCATTTCGTTCATTTGGTTGAGTTACTTAAAGAATCCCGGTATAACAAGGATAAATTATCTAAAGATGACTTAAAGCATGTTGCCTATAGATTTAGAGAGAAAATTGATAAAGAAAAAAATATTAAAGGTGATGAAGCAAAGCTAAGTGATGAAGAAGATATACTTAAAAAGTTCGCTACTGCAGATATTCACGGATATTTAGCTCCAAAAACCCAAAATAGAAGGGAATCATTAATAAAATTTTCATTTGTAATTCCTTGCGAAGAAACGGTAAGAGAAGCTGTTGATATATCAGCAGTTACTCAAAATAGAGTAGTTATAGATGATAAGGGAAATATCGAAGGAGGTGGAAGAGAAGAGGGGAAAGCTATGATGATTTTTAAGAGACAGTATGCCTCAGCGTTATATGGCTTTGCGAGTGCCTTTGATGCTTATTATGTAGGAAGACCACTTTCGAATCCTACTACACCCGCAATAGGCAATAATGAAAGGAAAGAAAGAGCGAAACTTTCTATTTTAGCATATATAAATCTACTTGGTGGAATCTTCGGTGCTAATACTTCAAGAGGACTGCCAGCCCTTGAAGTAAGAGAACTTATAGCTGTTGTTTCAGATAAACCAGTTCCAATGGCTAAGCATGGCTTTTATAGTGATTATGTTGAAGAAACTATAAGAATAATGAACGATTTTGCAGAAACATTCAACATAAAACCTAAAATTTTTGTTTACAAGAAAAATGGTATTGATATGGAGGATTGCAAGAAGAAATATCAAAAAGTTGAAATTGAAAAGTGCGACAGTTACATTGACTTAATAAATAGAGTTGCGAGTGAAGTTGAAAATGGAATAAAGTGAGAAAGATGAAGGCTTTTATAGCCACAATTTATTTTCCAATATTATCATTGAAGCAGCCCTTAGCATTCCAAGTAGCAGATACAAACCTATTACCATCTCCTTCATCTCTAAGAGGAGCGCTTGCAAAATCTTTAGCATATTTTTATCAAAATTTCTTTAATGGTAGTGATTTTCAAAGTTTAATCGAAAAATGGTTAAGAAAAATAGAAAGTGTTGTGCCTTATGTTACAGCAAAACCTGAAACCATGATAATAAAGGGAACTGTTATTTTAAGCCGCTTAAGAACGTTAGAACAGAGAGGAAGAGCTGAGCCGAGAGATGCCATGAGAAGAGGTATAACATTCCTACAAAAGATAAAGGCATGTTATATCGTAGATGAAAAACAGGCAAAAAAAGAGCTTGGTGAAGATGCTTTAGAAAAAATTAAACATTCATTGTGGAATATGGATAGAGTCGGAGATACAGAATCATTAATCTCAGTATCTGAAGTTTTAGGTCCATTATCACTAAAACTTCTTGGAACAGAGGGAGATGTCAACACAGTAACAAACTACGATCTTGCAGGAACGTTAGACGGTCCATTAATAGACAATATGGATTTCATTATGACATATGAAGCCACTGGAAAAAATAAAGATGTAAAAAAACCTAAGTATTCAAGAACACACTTTTTACCACTTTTTGCTGAAAAAATAGGAAAATTTGTTATTTATAAACCGAAAGAATATAGAGTTAGAACAAAAAGAGATGTTATCAGAAAAACAAAGACCTATATCTATCAGATAGAAGATATAAAACTTGTTGCAGGTGATATTTCATGAATGCAGATAGTTTTTACAAAAAGTTAAATTTTAAACCTTATCCACACCAAAAAGAAGCTTTTGAGCGGATAATATCTTTAGCTGATAATGGAGGCTACGTTATCATTAAAGCTCCTACAGCCTCTGGAAAAACTGAAGCCGCTGTAGCTCCATATTTTGCTGGATTGTTTGAAGATTATCCATTTGCTAAATTGATCTATGTATTACCAACAAAAGCCTTAGTTAATGCTCAAAAAAGAAGAATTGAAGAGGATATATCCAAAAAATTAGGATTAAATCTAAGAATAGTTGTTGATCATGGAAATGTTTATGATAAACCTATGCTTAATGGAGATGTTGTTGTATGCACATTAGATACTTTTATTTATGGATACGCATCATTAAGAACTTTTGGGCGTAGATTGCATTATCCGACAAGTAGCATAGCATCATCTCTTGTTGTATTCGATGAAGTTCAGATGTTTCAAGATAAAGAGTATTATACACCAAGAATTATTGCAAAAATATTCAGATATTTGTATAATTCAAAGATACCTTTTGTTGTAATGACAGCTACCTTACCAAAGAAGCTTGAAGAAATACTTTTTGAAGACATTAAAACAAAAGGAAATAAGCCAATAGTATGTAAGACATCTAAAAGAGGCAAGGTTAAAGTTGAATATTCCAATTCCCAGCTAATGGAATCCATTGAAGATTTTTCTGATGAGTTATTAAAGTCAAAAAAAGTTGGGATAATTCTTAATACTGTTCCTAAGGCTCAAGAAGTATATAAGAAAGTAAAAAGCGTAGTTAATGATGAAAAAGAAGTTATACTACTACATTCAAGGATAAAGACAAAAGAAAGAGAAAAAAGAGAGGAGAAATTAAAAGAATCAGAAGAATTTATTGTTGTTGCTACACAAGTAATTGAAGCAGGCTTAGATATAAGCTTGGATTTTATGTTAACGGAACTTGCACCTGCCGATGCTATAATACAGAGAATTGGTAGAGTTGCGAGAAGAGAAAATGAATCTGGAAACGCGTTTGTATTTAATGTTGACTCAGAGAGACCTTATACTGAGGAGATTATTAATAGAACAAGAAACTTAACAGACAAGATTGGAGATTGTCTAAACAATTTAGATAATATTCAGAATATTGTCAATGAAGTTTACGATAATATAGAAGTTTTAGAAAATCCTTTAATTTTACAAGCTGAACTTTATTTTGATGAATTAAGATTGTTCTCGCTACCTCCAGAATATGAGTTAAGAGTAAGACCAGAACTTTACACAACACTCTTTGTTCCACCTAAAGATGCTGTTGATACTATCAAAAGAGAAGCTGAAGAAAAAGATACTAAGAAAAAGACTGATATTAAAAAATTAAACTTCAAGATCAAAAACAACTCATTTAATGTTAGCTATTCATGGTTAAGAAATAGAGAAAATGTTCTTATTAGGATAAATGGAAAATACATCTGTATAGATGAGTTCAAAAAAGATGAAAAAACAAAAATACTGGGATTTAATACCGCAAACTTATCACCATATAGAATTTTTGTTTTAAATCCGGAATACTATGATGAAGAACTTGGAATGGTGATTGAGAAATGAAAGTGGAGATTTTTGCATGGAAGGAAGAAAAACCACAATATTATCAAGATCATATAAAAGGCATGATAGAATGTTGGGAGAATTATCTAAAAAAGAAATATATTAAATCAATGAAAAGAGTGTTGGAAATAAAAAATGATGGAATAATTGATTTTATTATAAAATATATGCTCATATTCCATGATTCTGGAAAGTGCACTGAGTATTATCAGCAAAATATAGGGAATACTCAGAGATATAGACACGAAATAATGAGTTCATATTTATCCTATAAAATACTGGAAGGAGTAGTAGATGAATATCTTCAATGCTTAGTTTCAGGAGCTATACTTTTACATCATGAACCAATGCTCATGGGAAGTATAAGCTATCAAAGAGAAAGAGGAGTTACTTTGACAGATATAAGAGGGAGAATCGAATATCCTCTAATAGGTGAAAGCAGAAAAATAGAAACAACAAAAATCCTACACAAAGATTTTAAAAAATTATTTAAATATCTTATTAATGAACATTTAAAAAATTACAAAAACCATGAAAAAGTCTTGTATAATTTAGAGAACTTGAATTTAAAATTAGACATTGAAGATATAATAAAAACTATCGGTAGATTTGTTTCAATTCTTTCACTTGTTGGCGATGATGTATGGAGACATAAAATGAGATTTAAAGTCTCCTCTCTCCAGTATATTATTATTGTAAGTGATTATTATGGATCAAAAGATAGAGGAGAAAAGGAATTCTCATTTACTAATGAAATAAAATGGGAATGGGGTGAATTCTGATGGTAACACTATATACACCCGGACATCATGAAGTAACGGATACTTTAATTATGTATGGGATTATTGAAACAATAAAATTTTATGATCCTTTTTCGAAAGTCAGTGTCACACCATTGGGTGAAAGATTCATTATTCAAACGAATTTAGATAAACATGAAATTTTAAATGCCTTTGAGTATTATGCTAAGGAATCTTGGCTCAGTAAAAATTTAGTATATTTAGGAAATCTACCCCAAACTTTACGTATTTATATGTTGCAACGTGGAAATGAAAATAGACAATTAAATAATATTATTGAATCTTTTAAATTTTTAACAGACTTAAAAAGTATAAAACAACAATTAATTAAACAATTAAGAAAATATCCAACATTGTTAGATAAATTTTTATATTTCAATGATAATCACAAAAATATCATATATAAAGGGAAATTAATAGAATTATGTGGTAAGAGATCAAGAAGTAGTGCTTATCCTCTTATTGTAGCTAATTTACCTATAGCACCTTTTGGCGGAACTATGCAACAAGTTGGGTCTTACTATTTATGTAAACTTTGTATAGCTCTTGCATGGACGGGATTATTTTATTTTTCTGGAAGAATTATATCGAGAAATGATAACATACAATATACATATATTCATATATTTAAACCTGAAAGTACGATAGACGCTAATACTCTTATTATGCTAAAAAATATTGCACAAATAAACTTTTTTAGAAGGAATCCATTCAGAAAAATGGGGAAAGATATTGTTTTACCTAGTGTTGTAATACCATTATTATTACTCACATTTGGTGAGACTTCTGGTGCAATTCTAAATAGAAATTGGAAATCTATAATCTATGTTTTCACAGGAGAAAAGAAAGGAATTGGATGGAGAACTGCTCTACGTTCTATAAAAACTTTTCAAGCAAATACATTAATGAGCTTTGTTGAAAGAGCTAAAATATATAGCAATAATTTTGTTCGTTTAATAAATAACCTAAGCAAAGATGAAGATGGTATAAATGCTCTTTCTACACTTAGTGAAGCCTTAATATATCAGGATATCAATGAATTATATGCGGCTTTTAGACAGATAAATAGAATACTTAGTAATAATAAAAAACAAACAAAACTTTTAGATAAAGGCATTATAAAAGCAGCATTTGAAATATTAACATAATAAATCTCCAAAAAACAGCAAAAAATGAATGACGCCCGCAAGGAACCCGTTCCTCATCCACTGCCCTTCGGCGTAGTCAGACGGGCGTCGCGGTCATCTTTTCTTATTCACTTAACGTTTTAAAAATTGAAATGTTCAGCGATAGCTTTTTATAAGCTTGAGACAGTATAATAATCCCCTTGCAGGATGAATAATACAAGGAGGTTTAATTTTCTCATATAAACAAATTTTCCAGACGAAACGCAGAAAAATTTATATAGGGGAAGGGGTATTAACCCCTTCTCCGGTGATAGGCATGAAACATCCACTAATTCCATATTTAGCTCATCCTACGTGGATAATCTTCAAACAAATCTTTTTAGTAGAAAAGTTGTAAAGAAAGAGCTGGCTAAAGTAGGGATAAAACCTGTCAAGAGAGCAGCATTGATGCTTAGAGTAACGATAACAGCGATATTCTTTGAGAGAAGCATAACTGATAGAGGAGCTTAAAAGGGAATGAAGAGCTTAGAGGAGTCGTTAGAGCTGCAGAGATTCCTTCTACAGATGAGATATACAGCTTCCTCAGCAAATTCAGTGAGAATCAGTTCATAAAGCTTTTATCAGTTATAAACAGGTTTATTAAGAGGAGCTCGATAAAGCTCCTCGATACTACCGATATAAAGCTGTTCAGAGAGCAAAAAATATAAATGGAGCTATGCTTTAGGCAAGGGGTTCTATAGGGGCTATAAATTAGCTTTAGTCGTAGAATATCCTTCTTTAAAGCCCATAGGGATTTATCTATACGAAGGCTCGTCAAACGATTCTAAACTTTTCTTAGAAATCGTTAAAGACCTTAAGAGAAGGAGAGTTTTGAGAAAAGGTGATAAAATAAATATAGATTTCTGTGCTCAGAAAAACTACTGGATTATGTGGTATAAAATCCTTCCTTTCATATTCCCGAGGAAAAATCTTAACGTTAAAAGGATTAAGGTGTGATTTACTTACCCCTTTAAAGCCCTTAAGGATAAAGAGACTTTATGATAGACTCTTTACCTCTTTCAAGAGCTTCTTGAGCTCTTGGAAGGAATTTAAGGCTGTCAGAAGCGTTATCGAAGATCTGTTCAAGGTTCTTAAAAATTCACTCTCCTTAAAAGATCTGCACAGATATTCTAAACGTTCTGTTGCAAAGTTCATAGCTTTATGAGTCCTTTTATTAGGAATGCCCATATCTATGGGATTTAATACAAAGGAAAAGCTTCAAGCCCTTGCTGAGTCTTGACTCAGCAAGAGGGTTAAAAAAACTTATCCACGTGATCCAGAAATTTCTGTTGGCTTGGGATGCGGACAAGTGATAAATTTTGTTTTAAAAATGTGTAAAGACGACATTGTTATAACACCAACAAATGATTTGGGGAAATAAGTAGCGACTATTATTATGAAGATCCCCCACGTTTTGGTTGTGAGTTTAAAAATAGAAGAGATGTTAAGTGGATAACAGAAATTAAACGATCTCTACTTCTAGAAAGGGTAAGATCATCACTGTTTGCATGGCAAACTGTTTTCAGCTTAGATAAACATGGTGATGAAATAGAAAATCTTCTCAAAGTATAGCCAAGCGTTGTAGCTAAAGAAATTGTTGTGGGTCCAGATGTTGTAGAAGTTCTGCAGAAAAGACTTTTAGAATTAGATCCATCATTCTTTCAGGAAAAGCTTATCCCAGCTATATTAAAAGCTATAGGTTTTGAAGCTGAAGCGAATCCTACATATACAGCTGACGGAGGTATAGATGTTAGCGGAACGTTTCGTATGGGAGTTTTTACAGGTGAAGTGAGGGTTCAAGTTAAAAGAACAAAGTCAAAAATTGATCCAAAAACCGTAAGAAAACTTCGGGGAAGTTTAGAGCATGGTCAGCAAGGAGTCCTTATAACAACCTCCGAATTTACAGAAAAAGCAAAAGAAGAGGCTGAAAATTTGGCAAATATCGGCGGAAGAATATTTTTGATTGATGGAAGAAAACTATCAGAGCTAATTTTAGAAACTTACGACAATTTAGACGATAAAATAAAGGAAAAAACTTGAAAAAGAACGTGGTTTTAGAAAATCTTTCGTAATATTTAAGAAATAACAAAAAACATTAAACAAGCTATATAACTTTTCTTTACGTTTTTATTTGACGAATTTTTCTAAATAGAATTTAACCCCCTTGCAAAATGCGAGAGTTAATCACATATATTCTTCCTTTATTTTCCTTTTTAACTTAATATTTATGCATTCTGATAAAAGGACATTAAATTTTTCCATAGATTGTTATATAGCTTCTGTTTTTAAATTGTATTGTCGAAAAATGCGCAAAAATTCTACAGCTTTACTGAGAAATTGAAAAGAATAATTTAATCTTAAAATTTTAAAGTTAATTTCAGCAGCTGTTTAAGAAAGATTTACCATTTTGTCGGCAATTTATAAAAATATCTTAACCGTTTTTTGATGATTAATAATTAAATGTCCTTTTATTGAAAAATATTATGTATAGCCTAGCTCGCAATTATATGAGCATGTCTCTTCGCTTGTATGAGGTCTTTTGCAAAGGGGTTATAAGTTTTATATATATGCACCGATTAGTGAAAAGGTAGCACTGAGAGAGTTTTAGCTTTATAAGATTGTAAGGAAGTATTATCGGAGCATAAGAACAAAATAGACACAAATTTCCGCAGCTAATAGCGATGAGGCTCTATGGGAGAGTATTCAATTTAACTTACAGCATAATAAACGGCTTAAAGCATGCTACGTAAAGATATGCAGAGCTACAGGATAGCTAACAGAGGAGGAAGCGAAGAATATTTTTTGAAAAGAGTATAGCGTGCGATTCCACTTGCATTACCGCTTTTTATATAGTTAAAAGACTTTGCTAATCATCGCTTGTTACAACGTCTATCGTTTTGCTCCCTCTTTTTTACTTTTTTAATCCTTATTATTTAAACTTGCAACAGAGCATTTAAAATTTAATAAATTTTGTGAAAATTAAGAGTTTAAAGGAGCAAATAACAGTTTAATTAAAAATCAGTGCTTAAAAAATTTTATTATTTTTTCAGCAACAAATTTAACCTCTTCATCGCTTAGAGAATGATGCACTGGAATGCTCAGAACCTCTTTGCAGACTCTCTCTACGTTGGTAAGTTTATCTCCGTATCCGAGCTTCATATAGAGGGGCTGCTTATATACGGGCTTAGGATAGTATATTCCGCACTCTATCCCATGCTTCTCCAGCCATTCTTTTAGCTTATCCCTTTCTTTAACTCTTATTGTATACTGATTAAAAACATGCTTTACGGAACTACTTACGTAGGGAAGCTCCAGCCCTTCGATACCTTCAAGAAGCTCTTTATAAATCTCAGCATTTTTTATTCTTCTATCGTTAAATTTGTCAAGCTTCTTTAACTGCTCTATTCCTATAGCTGCTGCTATATTTGTAAGTCTGTAGTTGTATCCAAGAATCTCATGCTCATATTTTTTTCTTGCTCCATGGTTTATTATCATCCTCAATTTTTCGGCAATTTCATCGTTGTTTGTTGTTACCATACCACCTTCTCCAGTTGTAATGTTTTTTGTTGGGTAGAAGCTGAAGCATGCTAAATCTCCAAAGCTTCCTACTTTTTTACCCTTATACTCAGCACCGTGAGCTTGACATGCATCTTCTATTAAATAAAGTCCGTAGTCGCTGCATATTTCCCTTATTCTTTCCATATCACAGGGCTGTCCGTAAAGATGAACAACGACTATAGCTTTTGTTTTTTGGGTAATTTTTTTCTCAACACTCTCTGGATCAATGTTAAATGTTTTATCATCTATATCTGCAAAAACAGCTCTTGCTCCACAGTAAAGTATAGCGTTTGCAGTTGCTATAAATGTAAAGGGTGTAGTTATGACTTCATCTCCTTTCTTTATATCTAAGGCAAGAAGGGAAGCGTGCAACGCAGTTGTTCCACTGCTTGTCGCAATTGCATGCTTTGTTCCAACGTACTTAGAAAACTTCTTTTCGAAATCCCTTACTTTATCGCCGCTCGCTAAGAATCCTGATTCGAGCACTTCTAAGACAGCTTTCTTTTCCTCTTCTCCTATAAAGGGTTTTGATATTGGAATCCTCATCTCTTACACCTGTTTTCGACCTTTAAGTGTTCAGGCAGATCTTTTATTTTCGCTGGAACGCCAACCGCGAGCTTCCAAGGTGGAACGTTTTTTGTTACTACAGAACCAGCTGCTATAAAAGCACCTTCTCCGATCTCAATTCCAGGCAATACGACAGCGTTTGCACCTATGCTGGCGTTCTTCCTTATTACAGGTCCTCTAAGCTTTTCTCTTTTTCTCAATGGATACTTATCGTTTGTTAAAACTGCACACGGTCCAATAAAAACGTTGTCCTCTATAATTGTATTTATAGGTATAAAAACTCTACTTTGTATGCTTACATTGCTTCCTATTCTTGAATATCCCTCCACTATCGTGTAGCTTCCTAAAACAACGTTTTCTCCTATTTTTGTTTTCTCTCTTATGAGAATACCATGACCACCCGAGAAGTTTTTTCCTATTTTTACATCACAGTAGATGGTGCTAAACGATCTTATAATGGAGTTTTCTCCTATTTCAGTTTTTGGAAGATCCTCTTCTCTTGCAAAAATGTAATCTCTGCTCGGAACACCTATATCTACAAAATCCTGCACTATACAATTTTTCCCAATAACTACATTTTTTCTTATTATCTTCATAGCTATACCCTCACTACCTTACCACTTCTACAAGCTTTTCTTGCTAATACTGCTAATTTAAGTGCGTTATATCCTTCTTCTCCGCCAACTATAGGTTTCTTTGACTTATTAATGCACTGCAAAAAATGTTTAATTTCGAGCTTCAGCGGCTCTTCCTTTTTAACTTCAACTTCATTGGCTATTGGGGATGAAAATTTTATAATAAAGTCACCGAAGTCGCTGTATTCTTTCTCATATATAGTTCTAAAAATTTTCAACCTTTGGGAAATGTAGTCAAGCTCCCCGTAACCTCTATCTCCAGTTATAAACATGTTTCTTATTTTTACTGGTGTTATCCAGTTTACATGTAAAACTGCAACAGTATTTTCGTATTCAGCCATTATAACTGCATTGTCCTCTCTATTTTTTATAATTCCCTTACCGGAGCTTGCATATATTTTTTTTGGCATCTCATTAAGTATGTATGTAAATATATCGAGATCATGAACAGCCAGATCTAAAAAAACATCTGCATCCTTTATTTGCGGTGGAAATATACCGACTCTTCTTGCAATTATCGAAACTATCTCTCCAAATTCCTTTTTATCTAAGACCTCTTTTAGCTTTATAACAGCAGGATTAAACCTTTCTATATGTCCAACCATTAAAACAACATCTCTGGCAATTTTTATTAGTTCTTCAGCTTCTTTTAGTGTGGATGTTATAGGCTTTTCTATTAGAACATTTATTCCATGCTCTATACATGTTTTAGCAACCTTGTAGTGGAGAGAAGTCGGAACGGCAATGCTCACAGCATCTGGTCTCTCTTTTTTTACCATTTCTTCATAATTTTTGTAGTATTTGCACCTATATTTTTTTGCTATTTCCTTAGCTTTTGGTGAAATATCAGCTACGGCAACAAGCTCAACATCGCTTAGTTCATAGTAAACTCTGGCATGATTCTTTCCCATGTTGCCGACGCCTATTACTGCTACTCTCATAGAACCACCAGTAAGGCTATTATAGCTTCTGCTACAAGTATAGATACGACAACATCTTTTTCATATACTTTCTTTTTAATTTTCTTTAAGATATAAATTACCAGATGGGTCAGGTCATATAACTTATCGTATGGTAGCTCAAGACTGTTATCTCTATTTACTTTCGCAAATGCTTCTACCTTCATTTTTTTTCTCAATGGAAGTAAAAAATCAATATAATAAGGTAAAAACAGAAGTACTGCAATTTTTTCCATATTTCCGAGAATTGCTAAGCATGCTATTAGTGCACCTACACTGTATGTTAAGGTATCTCCCGGAAAAACCTTCGCCGGATACCAGTTGTAGCGTAAAAAGGCTAAGAGCGAGAACACCATGCACATTCCGAGAACGCTTACCCAAGAGTAGCCGTTTAAATAAGCAACGTAACTCAGGGCAGTTATAATTATTATACCCATACCAGCCTCTAAACCGTTGTAGCCGGCGAGCATGTTAAAGCCGTTGCTTGCACCTGCAATGCCTATGGGAACTATAAGTAGGGGATATAGAATTCCGAAGTCTACGGCACCGATAAACGGCAATATCATTGTGCTCTTTCCAGCATTTATAGCTGCCATAGGTAGAGCTGCTGCAAGGGTAAGCAAGGGCTTCTGCCACTGCCTTAGTCCAATTTTCCATCCAAGAACATCATCTATAATCCCTATTATTGAAATTATTAAGATGCTTGAGATTGCTGCAAAAATATAAACAATAAATCCGTTTTGTTTGAAATAAAAAGTGCTTAAACCAATATAGTAAAAAACCCCGGCGAGAAATCCAGCTATTACAGCTATACCGCCCATTTCAGCAACCTCTGGCTTATCATACTTATTCATGTCTCTTCCAACTAAACCAACTCTTTTTGCTGCTTTTATCCAGTGGGGGGTTAATATAAGTGTTACGATGAAGCTTATTGCAAAGCTGAGCAACAGAAGTGGCTCCATAAAAGTTAAAAGAGCATCTGAGCATATAAAAAACTTATGAATGTATTTAGGAAACTGTTCACAAATGTAGCATCTTTTTGCTTTAAAGGTATATATAGAGGAATAAGCGGGGTTAAATCTATGCCACAGCCCTAAGTTCTGTAGCATGCTACTAAATTATTAGTTCATGCATCAGCACCCGCTTAACGGAAATCTTCACCAAGTTTTCGCAAAGGTTTTGCAAGCTTTTAAACGATGCTCTGATGGGTAAAAATGATGGAGATTATCGAGGAGCTTGAAAGAGATGAGAATCTCAGAAAAAGATTAGCAAAACTTATTTCCTCAGAACCCTCTTAGACCGTGAGTTTAAGCTCTTTATCATTGAAAAAGGTCTGGAAACCCTCGCAACAAAGGAAGATACCAAAAATCTGAAAAAAGAAATTGATAATTTGAGAAAAGAGATTAAAGATGTTGAAGAAAGGCTTAAAAGCTATGCTGATGTGAAGTTCAATTCTCCGAATAATTACAGAAGGCGGTAATTTAGTAAAAAAACTTTCCTTTATTCTAATTTTTATTAAAAATTTATATGGATGAAACGACTTTACCCATTTTCACATATTTTAAGGAAGATTTATCATATTTCTCTATGATTTAAGGAGCAATATTAGCTATATTTAAATAATAGCAAATATCTAAGTGTCCTTTTAATCAGAGCTTATTATATAAATCTTAGCTCAGAAAAATATTTGTCATTCACATGCAAGATTGTTCGGTAACGCTTATAGCTATAGTGATAGTAAGCTTGTTCGTCTCAAAGATTTTGCTTGATCTTCTAAGCAACATTTTTTAAGTTAATTTTATTTAAATGAAAATATGACAACAGACGTTGTTTCAATGGTTTTTTGATGCTGTTGTAAAGGAGGCTGTCGAAAAGATAATTAAAAAAATAAAAGAAGGAAAAAAATTAACTGATGCCGAAGTTCTTTTGCTTATAGTTTCGAGAATAAATCAGGATTTGAAAGAATTTAAAGAAGATGCTAACAGGAGATTTGAAAGATTAGAAAAGGATATAATTGAGATAAAAGATGATATAAGGTTTCTAAGGCAGGAAATAATGAGAATAAAGACAGACATAATAAACATTCTAAAGGAAAAAAGAGATTAAAAATTCAGAAAAAGATTAACAAGACTTCCAGAAATTTTTTTCTTAAAAATTTGAAAAAAGAAATTGATAATGAGGTTGTTTCATCAACGCTTATTGCTATAGCTTGTTCGTCTAAGAGGTTTTTGCCCGATTCATTTTGAAATTCTTAATGTTACTGTTATCTGGAATACTCCCAATAGAAACGCTCTCCATATCCTCCGTTAGCTCAATATCTACGGGATTGTCCCGAGAGCCGTCTCTTGGACTGGCATCTTGATACTTGTTGTTTAATATGTTTTCCCCGTTTTCATCGTTTATAAAGTTTAAAACATCAAGCAACCTCA
>JALTZZ010000165.1:26417-30568 GCA_027051165.1 archaeon
AAATTAGAGAAGGAAAAAAGCTCAGCGATTCCGAGGTTCTGCTTTTAGTTGTCAGTCAGATGAGAAAGGAGCAGGAGCTCATCGTTAAAATGATTGAGGAGTTTAAGAGCGATGTTAACAGGAGATTTGAGTATATAGAAAATGAGATAAGAGAGTTTAAAAGCGATGTTAACAGGAGATTCAGCGAAATGGATAAAAAGATGGACGACTTCAAGAGCTACGTTGAGAAGAGATTCGAGAGCATAGAGAACGATATTAGAGAGTTTAAAAGCTACGTTGAAAGAAGGTTCGAGCAAGTAGATAAGAGATTTGAGAGCATAGAGGATGAGATAAAGTTTTTGAGGCAAGAGCTTATGTCAGTTAAGAGCGACATAATAAACCTTCTAAAGGAGAAGATATAGCGATGCGCATGCTAACGCAACCGTTGCGTTAAGAGCTGGAGGTCTTAAAATCCTTTTTAGCTCATGCGAAAATCTTTTTTAAAGTTACGAAAAAGCAATTGAGTATGGAAGCTATTTCGATGCTCTTCGATGCGGTAATAAAGGAAGCACTCGAAACTATAGTTAAGAAGATTAGAGAAGGTAAAAAGCTCAGCGATGCTGAAGTCCTCTTACTAATTGTAAGCCAGATCAGAAGAGATCAGGAAAACATCGTTAAAACAATTGATGATTTTAAAAGCGATGTTAACAGGAGGTTTGAGCATATTTATGATGAAATAAAAGAGTTAAGGGATGAGATAAAGCTGCTTAGGCAGGAGGTCATGTCAATAAAGAGCGATATAATAAACGTGCTGAAGGAAAAGATTTAGCTATTTTGCAATTCTTAGTGTTACTGTTATTGGTGTATAAAGCTCTGGAATACCTCCCATAGAAACGCTCTCTATACGAATCTCTTCCGTTAGCTCAATATCTACGGGATTGTCCCGGGAGCCATCTCTTGGACTGGCATCTTGATACTTGTTGTTTAATATGTTTTCCCCGTTTTCATCGTTTTTATAGTTCATAACATCAAGCAACCTCAATACAGCATCGTCTACAGCTCTATTTTCTGGATCAAGGTCTTCAACATCTATAACGCTACCTCCACCCTTTACCGGAATGTTTATAGACCCTTCTGGAACATTATCGCCGTTCATATCATAGTAAACTTTAAGGTTGTATCCACCTCCCTCTTCTGAGAAAACTTGACCGTAAGGAACGTAGGCACTTATAAGGTATTTGAATATTCCATAGCTAAACGGATTTCCCTGATTATCCACTGGTGCAAATCCATGAAAACCTTGCCAATTTCCCTGTCCTTGTGCATAGAAGTAGTTCGTTTTTCCAGGAATCATCATACTTTCATTAAATTTCGTGTATGCAAATCTTATGAGATATATATCAACAGGATCTCCTTTATTCGTTCCATAAATTAAATAATCGTTATCATAAAAGTTTTGTTTATTAACATTACCACTCCAGAGACTTGCAAGCCAAATATCAAGATACCAAGGAATAGAATTATTTGGGAAAGTATAATACCACTTTACATTCTCATAGTAGTCATAGAAATATACCCTTTCTGAAGCACCCCATGCCTCATAGTCGTCAAGAGTAACAGGTATATCTATCATATAAAGACTTGTAGTTATAATAGATGGATCATACAATATCTCTATAAATGATTCTGGATATCCATAGATATATCTATTTTTAGTACCGTGACAACTTACATATAGAGAAAGATTCTTACTCTCATTCTCATAAGTATTTGGATCAACATCAAAATATAGATTCAGGTTAAATACTTTTCCACTTATATTTTCATAGGAAAAACCATAAGATTCTAAAGCAGTTCTTATTTCCGTATCGTTAAATTCCACTATGCCTCCTATAGGAGTTTTATTCAAGAGTGGATAAACATTTGCACCCCAAGTATATGCCAAGTAAACTTTATCTATATTCTTAGTCTTTACCCGTATATGAATTCTGGTAATATTTCCAGGAACGAATAAAGAATTTTGATATTTTATTACACATTGACTTTGGACATTATATAAATATGTTCTTGTAGAATATCCAGTAAACATTTGTGAGGTTTGATATTCTAAATATAAAATTGAACCACTACCAGTTCCAAGTTCAACAGCAAGATTGTTACAATATCCCGTTGTGTTAATTGTAGTTGTAATGTAATTTTTTCCTGATACTAAGTAATCTTCAATATTATTTACTTCTCCTGGACTTGCACATCCACGATTATTTCCATTAACATTTATACAAACTTGTTCACATTTAGCATTTCCATATTTTGGAATACGTGGAAGGATTCTCAACCAAGAATTTGTAGCTGTAGTTCTGTCAAAATCATCTGGCAAAAAGAACGTATGATTTATAATAAGGTTGTTTTCTTCACCATTACATGTCAAGATTCTTTCCCAGCACTTTGGTAATAAAAAACACCAGAAACGAGGCTCACATATACATACATATTCTACTTGTGATTCACCTGCACATGAGGATGTTAAAACCCTCTGCCACCCTATTACCTCTTTTTCGGTTTTACTTCTAATTTTAGTCAAATAAGCTCTTGCCATATATCCCAAAGCTGGCTTTCCCTTGGCGTAGCCAGTTATTACTCTTGAAGCTGAGCATAGAAATTCCTGAGAAGTGCCACTGCTGTATGTATCGTTCTCTATCTTAATGGAAAAATTCAGATGAGCTGGAATAAGAGGCTTAAGCTCATTTTCAATTATGTTTCTTAAACGCTCAGTATCATTTAAAGCATAAGCCTGTGCTATTGATTCAAGCACGCCACTCTTCTCTAAAACGCTCATAGTCTGTTCGCATAGTTTTTCTCTTGCAAGAGTTGCAAACTGCTCTTCTTCGAGATACTTCGCTTCACTAATAGCATTATAAACTGTAATAGTAATTATAAAAATTGGTATTAACATCAGCATTGCATCTAATGTAAATATAAATCCTCTTCTCATGCTCTTCACAGATAGCTATCTTGCGGCAATTATTAATAAAGATTATCTTTCGTTTTTAAATATTGATTGCAAGTATAGGTTTTAATGCAATGCTAAAATTGCAGAAATGAGGGTTAGTATGAAGTAGCAAAAGTAAATCTTGCAAGCATCTCAATTCTTTTCTCTAAGCTTGTAATCCTTACGTCAAACTTTACTTCTAAGCTTTTTTATATCGTTTGATTGCGACTTCTTTTAGGACGGCTTGCAAGGATATCTGCTATTCTTACCCTTTCTTCATCGTCCTTCTCAAGAACCTCTGCAAGTTTCTTTAAATCTATCATTTATATGAAAAATATCTCAAAACTCGATAATGCGATAAAATTAAATCCTCTCTTTTTTAAACTTGCAACAGAGAAAAATTTATGTAAACACCTTTTCCTCAAGCCTCTTGAGCCTTGCAAGTATATCTTCTATTATCTTCTGCTCCCTCCTAAAGCTCTCAAATTCAGCCCTTAAATTGCTTATCTCCATAGTAAGCTCGTCTATCCTCGCATTCGTCTCGTCTATGCGCCTGTTTGTCTCATCTATCCTTGCATTCAAACTCTCGTTTATCTTGTCTATCTTGGCGTTTGTCTCATCAATTCTTGCGGTTAGATCGGCGTTTACTTTGTCTATCTTAGCGCTTAAGCTTTCGTTTATCTTGTCTATCTTAGCGTTGGTTTCGTCTATTCTCTTGTTGGTTTCGTCAATCCTTGCGGTCAGATCAGAGTTAACCTTATCAATCCTTGCAATCAGGTCTGCGTATATCCTGTCTATCTTTGCGTTCAAGCTTTCGTTCACTCTGTCTATCTTAGCGTTAGTTTCGTCTATTCTCTTGTTGGTTTCGTCTATACGCTTGTTCAGATCGGCGTTCACCTTATCAATTCTTGCATTAGTTTCGTCTATTCTAATCTGAAGGTTTTCTACGACGTTCTTTATTCTCTCAACATCTTTCTTAATATCGCTGAATAAAAGCATTAATATCTCTTCATCTGTTAGCTTCTTTCCCTCTTCTATCTTCTTAATTATCCTTTTAACAGCCTCGTTAATCACGGCTGAAAGTATATCCTCCATTCACACCACCAAGCTATGTAAACACCTTTTCCTCAAGCCTCTTGAGCCTTGCAAGTATATCTTCTATTATCTTCTGCTCCCTCCTAAA
>JALTZZ010000166.1 GCA_027051165.1 archaeon
GCCGGTCGTGGCAATCCTCGGCGGTGCTAAGGTTTCTTCCAAATTAGCGGTTATCAAAAACCTCCTAAAGAGGGTTGACAAACTCTTTATCGGCGGTGCGATGGCTTTTACCTTCCTAAAGGCTTTAGGCTACAACGTTGGTAGCTCCCTAGTAGAGGATGACCTGCTCGACACAGCCCGCGACATTATCGATATAGCCAAAAAGCTCGATGTGAAGCTCTACCTACCGGTGGACTTCCTCATAGGTAAAGAGGTGAGCGACAACACGCCGACCAAGTTGGTAGCCTGGCAGGAGATTCCCGACGGGTGGATGGGTCTCGATATAGGTCCTGCCTCGCTTAAGCTCGCCGAAGAAATACTATCCGACGCCCAAACGATTATTTGGAACGGTCCCATGGGGGTTTTTGAGCTCGATAGGTTTAAGGAGGGAACGTTCGGCATAGCCCGCCTCGTAGCCGAAAGCCCCGCCCTCACCATAGCCGGGGGAGGGGACACCGACTACGCCATACACAAGGCGGGCGTCTACAACGCCATAAGCTGGGTCTCCACCGGCGGCGGGGCATTCCTTGAACTGCTATCTGGTAACACCCTCCCCTGCATAGAGGTACTCGACGACCGTATTTAGTAACCTTCAAACAATCTATAACCCAATTCGGGAGGTAATCCCCTTTTTATCACTTCCTTTAGGACTCTATCTTTATCGAAATCAACCCTTTTGCGGATTAGAAGATTTTTATCCCTATCCCATATTGCAAAGGAGGCTAGAGGGACACCATCCCTCGGTTGCCCCACGCTCCCCGGATTTACCAAATAGCGCGCATTCTCCTTCAAAACCACTTGAGGGGACTTATAGTAAACAGTCAACCCTTCGGGGGAATACTCATAAACGACCGGTATATGGGTGTGTCCGTAAATGGTAAATCTCCTATCGGAGTTTTCCAAAACCTCCAAAGCCTGTTCCGGGTAAAGGATATACTCCATTGACATTGGTCGGAGGGGTGTATCGTGAACTAAAATTGTGTCTCCTAAATCTTTCACCACCGGTAGGGAAGATATAAAATTCTTGTTCTCCTCCGAGAGGTTTTCTATAGTCCAAACAATAGCCTCGTAGGCGGCGGAAGAAAAGTATTCGGGGTTTACCAGACCGGCTATTACCGCATCGTGGTTTCCGGGAACGCAGTGCTCGGTACTTTCCCTAACCCATTCACAAACCTCGTTCGCCCAAGGATAGTAACCTACTATATCCCCGGCGCACCAAACGGTATCGTAGCCTAGCTTTTTTGCCTCTTTTAACACCGCTTCTAAAGCGGGTAAATTCCCATGAATGTCCGATATCAACAAAACCCTCATAAAAAATAGAAATTGGAAGGTTTAACCCATCAAGGGGAGTTAATTAAAACAAATCTAGTTATTCAACAAACTCTATAATAGCCAATTCGGCACTGTCTCCTCTGCGAGGATTAGGTAGTTTAACAATTCTTACATATCCACCATTTCTTTCTGCAAAACGGGGACCCAAATCTTCAAAAAGTTTTGCCACAGCCTCTTTGTCAGGTAGAAGACTTAAGGCTTCCCTT
>JALTZZ010000167.1 GCA_027051165.1 archaeon
TTCCACGCTTGACCTATCCCACTTATAATAGAACCTTGAACTCCTAATAAGTCACTCGAATCCCCTCTTATTCCTGTAACATTTAAAAGAATATCTTGTCCTACAATTGGTAAACCAACCCTTCTAGATATATCTAGCCCCCAGTAACCCCTCCCAATACCTTGTGTAAGTGCTTTAGCAAATCTAACATCTCCTGTTAAATTATATATCTTTTCCCTTATAATCAAATCTAAATCTTCTTCACTACCAGTTATATTCTTTTCTATTTCTTCTAGTAATTCCTTTAATAATTCAAATCCGGGAAGACCTAATAGTCCAGAAAACAACATAAGAGATCCTACTGTTACAGCTAAACCTCTTCTACCTTCTTTACCTTGATATAGACCAGCATCCACTAAACCTTCTAACATTTGTTGGGGGTACGTTTGAAAAGGCAATATAAGAGCACCCCCTATTCCTTTAAATATCTCACTTCTACCTATCTTACCAAATATTCCATGGACATTATCCATCATAAATAAAGCTAATTTTTCTTCAATGGTAAAAGGAGACTTACTATTTAAAATAGCTTGAAGTCTTTGATCTTTTTTATAAGCTCTAAGAGCATTATCTACAGCTTTTGGGTTAGATATAAGATTATCATAAATACTCATAACAGAACCGTATCTAGTAAGTTGTTCCATTACAGAAATAGGTGTACCTAACATATTAGCTGTTTTTGATAACCTTGCTCTTACAGAACCCCCTAAACTTCTTGATTCAAAAGGAGTGTATCCAGTGTATTCTTCTACAGCAAAACCTCTAACTTTATCTCTTTCTGCTAGTTTCTTTTGAAATTCTACGTGTTTCTGGGAAAGAATACCTTTTTCTATAAGTGGTTTTGTAATATTCTCATCATCAAAATGGAGAAAAAGAGACCCATTACTAGTATAGAAAGTTTTAACACTACTGGGGATAAAATGTTGTATACCTATTTGAGTCCATTTTCTAATAGAATTCATATTAGAGACAACATTAGGATTTATTTTAGTAAGTTCTCCAAGAGTGAAAACTGGAAGAGTCATTAATTGAAGAGCAGCCGTAGATAAATTACCTCCCATAGCCCAAATAAAGTTTATTGAGCGCATACGGACAAAGTCTTCTTGAGGGCTTGTTACATATTCTATATGTTTATTTAACTTATCTCTTAAATCTTTATCATGAAGACTGTCTATTTCTGGTTGCATAATAGCTAGTTCATCTTGAAACTGGAGTCCACTTAACCAATGAGCATTACCTGATAAATAACTATGGATAACCCTATCCCAATCCTTTGAATATCCTTCTACATTATCAGCTTTAGTAAACCTATTCTTAAAACCTTTAGTTAAAATATCATTGAAAATTTCACAGAAAATCACACACAGTTTTTTACAATGTTACAGAAAATGTCACCATCTATATTTGTAATATCATGGCTTTCTGGGTAGTTTGTTTTCAAACAGAGTATACATATATTAAGGTAAATGATAAAAATCCACTACTAGCTATCCCATAATGCACCAGTCACTAACTGAGGCTATTATGAAG
>JALTZZ010000168.1 GCA_027051165.1 archaeon
CCTTTAGATCCATGGCGCTCATTTTTGTTGGAACATTTCTTACAACTTTGAGGTGAACCTTGAGGATTTCATATCTCGCTGCTTCATCAGGATACAGTATGGGCACAATGTCATCAATTCTGCCGACCCTAACGAAAGCATCATCCAACTGCTGAATAAAGTTCGTTGCTCCGATAATTAAGCTTTTTCTATTCTCATCTCCTAACCATTCTAAGAGCTGATTCTGCACCCTCCTTGTAACTCCGCTGTCTCCGCTGAAGTATGAGCCTCTTTGCAGTGCTATCTGGTCGAATTCATCTATGAAAACCACGCACGGTGCCAAGCTCTCTGTGATTCTTGTAACCTCTCTAACCCTTCTTTCACTCTCTCCAACAATACCTCTAAGAAAATCGCTCATGTTTATCTGAATCATCGGCAGTCCAAGCTCCTTAGCAAGAGCTTTTGTTAGGTAGGTTTTTCCAGTGCCGGGTGGTCCGTAGAATAAAACTCCCCTCGGAATTTCAATACCGTATTCTTTAGCTTTTTCCGGATTTTTCAGAACATTTATTATTCTTGCTTGGATGTATCTCTTAACCGTTTCGTATCCACCAACGCTCTCGAATCCACGTGATGGATTTATATACTGCAGACCATAGCTCTTCAGAATTTCAACTTTGAAATCTCTGAAAGCTTCTGTTGAAATTTTTTTGTAGCCGCTCTGCTTTATTGAAATGAGAGCTGCGGTTTCTACCTCATGCAGGGTTAATCCTCTGCTTTCCTGATAAACTCTTTTGTCAACGCTTATTTTACATCCTCTTATCTCTTCAACGCTTTTCTTCACGTGATTTATCAGAACCTCTCTTTCCTCTTCTGCCGGAAGCTCAACTTCGATGAACACGGCGAACTTCTTCAGAATCCTTGGAAATATCACGTCGCCGTCGGCAAAAACTATAACACTGCTCTGATTTGCATATATTTTATCGTTTTGGCTTGCCGCTATAAGAAAGTCGCTCAGCATTCTGTCCTCGCCGTAAGCAAACTTTATTATGAGATTTGTTTTTCTGCTTTGAAGCATGCTGAAAAGCTCCTGATAGATATTTGTCATCATGTCAATTTCCTGCTCTTCCTCAACTATTCCTTCGTTTCTTTTGTATATCTTTGTTAATTTGTTAAGCTGCAAATCATATATCATCGTTTCATAGTCTTTTTTGCCTAAAAAATACTGAATCGTCTGCTCTATCCTCTTTGGATCTGCTGTAAGAAATACATAGCAGTTGCTCGTGTTGCTGTATCTAAACAGCTCAAACTTATCCAAGAAATTATCTACATCCCCCGCCATCGCCTATCACCAAACAATATAGAGCTTAAAAAATCGAACCTTCACAGCTGTGAGGGTTTGACTTTATAAGCTCCTATTCTGTTGAGGTGGTGCGGATGGCGGGAAGGGTTGTTGAGAAAATTCCAGATGTAGAGATATTCAGGTATGATGAAAAAACGAAGAGATACAAGAAGCTCGAAATAGACAATACGGCGAGAGGAATATTTCTGAGGGTCAGCGAGGGGGAAAGAGGAAAGAACAATGGAGCAA
>JALTZZ010000169.1 GCA_027051165.1 archaeon
GAGGGAAATTCAACGACTAAAGCGAGCTTGTAGCCTTTATAGAACCCCTTGCTGAGAGCATAGCTCCATTTATATTTTTTGCTCTCTGAACAGATTTATATCGGTAGTATCGAGGAGCTTTATCGAGCTCCTCTTAATAAACCTGTTTATAACTGATAAAAGCTTTATGAACTGATCCTCGCTGAATTTGCTGAGGAAGCTGTAAATCTCATCTGCAGATGGAATCTCTGCAGCTCTAATCTGAGCTCTCCATTACTTTTAAGCTCCTCTATCTGTTATGCTTCTCTCAAAGGATATAGCTGGGTGTCCTAGATTAGGGATTAGAGGGCTTTTCATGCCTATCACCAGAGAAGGGGTTAATACCCCCCTCTCCTATATAAATTTTTCTGCGTTTCGTCTGGAAAATTTTGCTTCGTTTCTAATGCAAACGTCCTTTTATAAGAAAACTTGTTTTCTCTCGAAAACTTTGTTTTTATAGAAAAACTAACCCCATACATCATGCATCTCACAAGGAGGTTATTCACTTCTAAATAAGCTTTATATCATTCAAAAATTTATAGTTCGCTCTTATCTTTTTAACAAGACTTGTATCAACATCCGCTTTAAAAACACCCTCTTTTTCGCCAGCATCAAGAAGAACATTTCCCCAAGGGTCAACAATCCTTGAATAACCGTTGTATTCCTCTTTTAAATCTGAACCTACTCGGTTGCATGCAAAAACGTATGCAAGATTCTCTACCGCTCTTGCCCTTGTAAGTATCCTCCAGTGATCTATTCTCCCCTTTGGAAAGTTCGCTACTACTATGAACGCTTCTGCACCTTTTTTTGTAAGTATTCTGAAGAGTTCTGGAAATCTTATGTCATAGCATATTGCAAGTCCAATTTTTCCGTATTCTGTCTTTGCAACCTTTGGCTCACAGCCTTCTTCTAAATACTCCTTCTCGTCGTGAAACAGATGAATTTTTCTATACTTAGCCACGACTTCACCGTTTTCTATTAAAAAGAATGTGTTGTATATTTTATTTTTATGAAGTTCGGCTGTGGAAAAGGCTATCGCTCTATCCTCCGCAACCCTCTTCATCGCATTTAGTATTTTCTCAAGCTTCTCCGCAGTCTTTCTCATGTTTGGGTAGTCAAAACCGCTGCAGAACATCTCTGGAAACACTACAATATCTTCGCATTTTTCGACTATTTTAGCAGCTTTCTTTAGATTATATTCTAAATCACCAAGTTTTATATCAATCTGTGCTAAATTTACAGAAAAAATCAAATAATATCCCTCAGATATATTTTATATTGTCCAAGCTTTCCTCCGTAGTTTGCGGCACTTATCCTCTTAACCCCATCTATGCATGCAGCTTCAATGCCAGCTCGCATCGCTTCCTTCACAGCTTCCTCGCTTATTCCGTTTATTACTATTTCGAGAACCGCTTTAACATCTTTAACCTTTGAGTTTTCCACGGAGCTTGAGAGCGTTGGACAGTATATCTCGTTGGTGCTTGCCTTTAAGAACTTGTATTTAGAGCCAACCTTTGAGCCGCTTGCACATATCGGAAAAGGAGTTATAACCCCGTCTATCTCGCCTATGGCATCTACAGCCCTTTCTGCGGCAATTAATGCACTTGCTTGGTTTTCTGCCATTATAAGGAAATTTCCTCCCATAATTCCCTTTGCAATTGAAAATTCTTGCTCTATAAGGAATTCACCAAACATTATTGGTATGCTCACCATTTTTCTTCCGTAAGACTCGACCTCTTTTTCGTATCCATCTCCAAAGTATTTTATTTTATATCCAGCTTTAACCTTTTCATCTCCTTCGAGGTAGTTGAAAACCCTTGTGCTTGGCATTGTAAGAACGCACTGAGACAGTCTGAATATAAGCTCATGCTCAATTTTCTTCTTGCTTGTCCATATCTGTATAACATATCCAGCCCTTTTATCAGGGGTTTCTGCTGGACTTAGATACTTTTCTATACCGGCTTCAGCACTACATCCTATTATGCTCGTAGCATAGCCCGTAACCTCTCTTGCAGCTTCGTATGCAATTCTCTTAGTTTCTGCTGTAATAAGAACTCTTGCAAAGTAACCACTAAAAGCTTCACAGAATGTGTCTTCTATTTCAACATTGTTTACCTTCATGAATCTGTCATTTCTCAGGCTGTTTTATAAATCTTTCTGTATATCCCTTGAGCCATGCTTAGATAGCTAAGTGTTGACATACCCATACACACTCACATTATCTCCATATCGGTCTGAAAAGCTCTTAGCTTTGAATACGAAACTTTTAGGAAATTACTTAAACTTCCGCAGCTAAAAAAATCTAACAAATATAAAAATTTAGAATTAATAAACTTTCATGTATACATCTCCACGGGCTCTTTACCCTTAGATTTTGCTTCAAGTTTTTTCATCACCTTCTCTATTGCCTTTTCAAAATCTATAAGTTTGACAACATCTCTACGGTCTCTTATTGCAAACATACCCGCTTCTGTGCATATTGCCTTTATATCAGCACCACTCGCTCCTTCTGTTCTCGAAGCGAGGTATTCCATATCAACATCCTTATCGAGGTTCATCCTTCTTGTATGTATCTTAAATATCTCTATCCTTGCCTCATAATCTGGGAGCGGAATCTCAATAAGTCTGTCGAATCTTCCGGGTCTAAGAAGTGCTGGATCGAGCATATCCGGTCTGTTTGTTGCTGCAATAATCTTCACATCTCCCCTTGGATCGAATCCGTCCATCTCTGCTAAAAGCTGCATAAGTGTTCTCTGAACTTCCCTGTCTCCGCTTGTAATAGAATCCACCCTCTTAGCACCTATTGCATCGAGCTCGTCTATGAATATTATGCTCGGAGCCTTCTCTCTTGCAAGTGCAAAGAGTTCTCTTACGAGTCTTGCACCCTCTCCAATATACTTCCTTACAAGCTCGGAACCAACAAGCTTTATAAATACAGCATTGGATTCCCTTGCAACAGCCCTTGCAAGCAGAGTTTTCCCTGTTCCCGGCGGTCCATAAAGCAGCACACCTTTAGGTGGATCTATACCAACCTTTTCAAAGAGTTTTGGATTTTTTAAAGGAAGCTCCACGATTTCCCTTATCTCCCTAATCTGCTCTTTTAAGCCCCCTATATCGCTGTAGGTTACGTTGGGCTTTTCCTCAATTTCCATTGTGAGAACGGCTGGGTCCTTATGGGAAGGGAGAACTTCAAGTATTGCTAAGCTCTGCTGATTTAGTGCAACCCTTGAACCCGGTATTAGATCCTTTTTTCTAACAAACTGAGAGACGTTAACAACGAACTGCGGTCCAGCGGAGCTCCTGACAATAGCTCTATGATCATCAATAACCTCTATAAGAGTTCCAACGAGAAGAGGCATGCTTCTTAATCTCTCAATTTCATTTCTAAGCTTTCTAAGCTCCCTCTGAAGTCTTATCTTTTCATACTCAATTGCTTTTATCCTATCCTCAAGCCACTTGATCCTTTGGTTGTATGTATCCCTAAGCTTTTTATTTTCAGAAGATAGAGCTATATTTTCCTTTTCAAGGTCTTTTATTCTACTCAACAGATATTCTGTCAGTTCTTCCAGATTTTTTCTATCCTTCTCAGCTTCCATCTTACCCTTACGAAATGCAAGTTAACATAAAAAATTTTATAAAAATTTTCCAAATTAAAACGGTTTTTAATCGTTAAAAATAAGGATTTTTTTGATGATAGATCTTATTAGAGAAATTAGAGAAGAAAGCCTTAAAAAATTTAAGGGAAGCAAGAAAGCTAAATTCTGGAAAGAGAAAGATTTCATTGATAGAGTGGTTGATGCTGGAGTTGTGATACTGCCGAGCACCGGTTGCAGACATGCGATGTGCATAATGTGTGGATACATTTACGACTGTCCGAGAGAAATAGAACAGCATGAAATAATAGCTGAATTTAAAAGAGCACTTAAAAATCTTGGAAACATTGAATATCTAAAGATATTTACTTCCGGAAGCTTTTTGGATAAACGCGAGATTGAAGCGGAAACTGTGAGAAAAATAATTCATGAAATAAACTCAAGAAAAAGTATAAGAAGAGTGCAGATAGAATCGAGACCAGAATTTATAACAGAAGAAAATCTTGAAATTTTTAATGAGCTTAATGCGGAACTCGAAATTGGGATAGGTTTAGAGACCGCTAACGATTATATAAGAAATGAGATAATAAATAAAGGCTTCTCCTTTGAAGACTTCAAAAACGCTGTTAATATCTGCAGAAAATACGATGTTAAGGTTAAGGCGTATCTGCTTTTAAAGCCTCCTTTCTTAACAGAAAAAGATGCGATAAATGATGTAAGAAATTCTATAAGGAAAATTGAGCGGATTGTTGACAGAATATCCGTAAATCCGATAAACATTCAGAAAGGGACTCTTGTAGAGGTTCTTTGGAGAAGAGGAGAATATAGACCGCCCTGGCTCTGGAGCGTTGTCGAGGTTCTCGAAACAGATGCAAAAGCTTTTCTAATGAGCAAACCAACTGCCGCTGGGCTAAAAAGAGGTGCACATAATTGTTTTAAGTGCGATAAAGAAGTTTTAAGAGCTATAGAAGAGTTCAACGTTACCCAAGATAAAAGCGTTTTTAAAGAGCTTGAGTGCGAATGTAAGGATGTTTGGAGAACTATACTTGAGATTGAGGTGTTTGAGAATGGCACGCTTAAAGAAGAAAATTAGAGCAAAGGTTATAAACGGTTCTGAAATTTTTGGCGAGATTGTGTTTTCAGAGATGCCGATAACGTTTCTCGGCGGTGTTGATCCAAAAAAAGGTGTTGTATGTGAAAAGAATCATGTGCTCTACGGAAAAACCATAAAAAACAAGATACTCGTATTTCCACATGGAAAGGGATCTACGGTAGGGAGCTACGTTATATATCAGATGAAAAAGCTAAAAACTGCTCCGAAAGCATTTATTGTCGAGAAAGCTGATGAAATGGTTTTAAGCGGTGCTTTGATCTCAGATATACCCATGTTCGTTGTTGAGAGCATTGAAGAGCTGAGAGAGGCTAAGATCGCTAAGATAAGGGGAGAGGAAATTGAGCTCTATGGTTGAATATATAGAAAAAATAGAAAAGGGATTCGAAATAGTAGATGTATGCGATGATTATTTTAAAGTTGTTCCTAAATACGATCACAGCACCTCATTTGAAATTGTATTTAAAGAGTTTGAAAAAGAGAGTGTTTATCCTGCTTACAGGAAAAAAGGGAACGAATACTTTATATTTTTCATTAAAAAGAAAGAAAAAGAAAATCCACCAATAATTCTGAACATTCTCCTGCTATTTTTAACCTTTGTTACCGTTACGTATGCTGGCTATATGTGGTGGACTAAGAACATTGTAGAGGCTCTTATGTTCTCTTCATCATTGCTCTTCATACTTGGCATCCACGAGCTCGCTCACGCACTCGTTGCAAGAAGGCACCGAACGAAGAGCTCCCTACCTTATTTTATACCCCTGCCACCTAATGTTTTCCCCTTCGGCACTATGGGTGCTGTTATACTCATGAGAAGCCCAATAAAGGACAGAAGAGCCCTTATAGAAATAGGAATTGCGGGACCGCTTGCAAGCTTTTTAGCAAGCATTCCTATAATAACACTCGGTTTAAGCTTATCGGACGTCGTTCCCATTGAAGAGGTCGAAAAGGGACAGATTTTATTCGCTTCTCCACCTATAATAACAGCCCTATCTAAGCTCATACTCAAGGAAGACGGAGCTATCAACGCTCACATTCTCGTTATCGCCGGCTGGATAGGAATTTTCGTTACCTTTATAAACCTGTTGCCAATAGGACAGCTGGACGGCGGACACGTTGTGAGAGCACTCTTTCCAGATAAATACCATAAAATATATCTCACAACACTGATAACATTTCTCTTTCTCTCGATATTTTGGATAGGCTGGCTCTTCTGGGCTCTTATAGTTTATGCGCTAACGAAGGCTAAGCATCCCGGACCACTGAACGACGTTAGCGAAATAGGAAAGAAGGGAAAGGTTTTAGGAATTGTAATGATTGTTATTATTCTTCTGTCGCTTATGCCCATTCCAGTTATATTCTATTAAAGACGATAACTATTTTATAAGTGGTGTTATGAACGGCTCTTTGGAAGGCTTGGTAGAAAATAGAAGGAAGTTATCAAAAGATGAAATTATTAGGGAAATACTTGAAATTCAAGATGAAATTTGGGGAGAAAGGATTGTTCCAAGCATAAAGGATGTCTACTATAAAAACGGCATTCTTACAATCGTTACTTGGGATAGAACAGATAAAGCTGTTATAATCGGTAAAGGTCTATTAATAGGGAAGCTTAGAGAAAAATACAAATATACGAAGGTTAGAGTAGTCGCATACACGGATATTGTTGTAAAGAAGATAAGGGTAAGAGAAGCTATAAAGGCTTGCAGAAAATATCAGAAGCTTGTAAATGGAAATTTGAAGAAATTTTTAAAAGAGCTTGGTGAAATACTAAAGGATTATTTGAAAAACGATAGCATAGAGAGGGTGTTCGAGGGAGATTATAAAGTAGCCTTAGCACTCTCAGGCGGAAGCGATAGCTCAGGTTCTCTCGTTCTTTCAAAGAAATTAAACCTAAATCCAGTAGCTTTAACAGTTTACTATCCAATGCTTATACCGAATCATGTAAAAAGGAATATTGAAAACGTTACAAAATATTTAGGGGTGGAACACAGATATATAGACGTGGATATGCGGGACATTGTTGAGGACGTTTTTAGAAAGAAGAAGCACCCTTGTAGTATGTGTAGCAAGAGGGTTAAAGATACCTTAATAAACTACTGCATCGAAAATGGCTTTGAGGTTATAATATTTGGAGATCTGCTCTCTACTGGAAGTCAGTGCATAAAGGTTATAAACAGCAATTTGATAAGGCTAAATCTTCCAGCATGTTTTGCAAAAACAAAAAAAGAAATGTCAGACTATTTAGATGGCATAGATTTTAACTTCCGATATTCATGCCCTTTTCTCATGGAGGTGCACAGGAGATATCCATCTACAGCATACTACTCTATACAAAGGGTTTGCAGAGAGAATAGAGCCGGTGTTTTAGAGCCAAGCGATGCTGCGAGGAGCATCTTAAAAATTATAAAGAATATAAGGAAGGGTCTCAAAAAATGTTGATTTATGGTTAAAATTTATCTTTCCGTTGCTTGCAAGACCTTTAAGAGGAGATACATGTGATGGATGGATATATTTTTATGTGGCAAAAAACAAATTATATAGCAATGAACGTGTTCCGTTGTATAGCAATACAACTTAAAGCGATTGTCAGAGGATTATAGAATAGCCTTAGCCTACATGTGCTACCACAGTGCTAAGCTATGGAATCAAGCTCTTTTTCTGCTTAACAAAAAAGAAGCTAAGCTAAACTTCTATGACCTATACAACAGGCTTAGGAGCAGCGTTCACCTAAGGGCTCTGCAGTCGAGAGCCTCGCAAATAATCTTAGATGAGCTCGTCAGAGCTTACAAGAATCATTTTAAGGAGCCAGAGAAATTTGCAAAGCCTAAGCCAAGGAGAAAGCATAGAACAGTAATCTTCGATACAACGGGGTTCAAGGTATGTGGAAGCAGAATAAGGGTCAGCTTGAGCAGGAGCTTGAGAAAGCATTTAAAAGAGAAGCACGGCATTGATCTAAGGTTTCTATGGCTCGAAACAGGCTTGCCACTAAACGAGAAAGCTATTAAAAACGTTCAGATTGCTCCAAAGAGAGATGAGTTCGAGCTCCACTTGATCTATGAAGCTGAGATAAATCCAATAGACTTCAGCGGGAGCAAGGTAATGACAATTGACCCCGGCTCTTCGAACTTCTTTGCTATAGTTGTAGAAGGGGTTGAAACTCCTTATATTATAGACGGCAAGGGATTAAAGAGCCTGCTTAGAAAGTATTTGAAGAGAATCAAAAAGC
>JALTZZ010000170.1 GCA_027051165.1 archaeon
TCAGTGATATTAATATCTTTTATAGGTGTTATAGCAGAAGTTCATAAAAAGAAAGATTTGTTACAAAGCATTTTTAATGATTTCAGAGTATTTTTAAAAGAACATAAATTTCTTTTAGGTATATTAATCGGTTTATTAATATTTTCTCCTATAATTGGATGGATATTCTTTAATCCAGAGATAAAACCAGAAAAAGAAGTTATCGAAGGTATTTACCTATTTGACGGACTTATCAATGAATATGGTGAACTTTGGATTCATAAAAAAAGTGTATTTCATGTTAGACAGACATTTGAAGTAAAGCCAAAAATAATTAAATGGTTTATTATAGAAACGAATTTTAATATAACAGGGAAATATGTAACCCCTTATTCTTTAGAACGATTTGTAACCGTAAATTATACAAATAATTGGGCTGTTATAAACATCTCCACAGATAAGCCATTTAATATTACTTTTTATGGTGAAAAAACATTCAACTATTCTAACCTTAAGGTTAAATATAGTAAATTCAAAAATAAGAGCCACGTTATCATAAATATAACGGTATTTAATACATATCCTTATTCATTAGATATGGATGAAATTAATCTATTTAGAGGAAAATATAAGTTTATTGATTATTATCCCAAATATACCCGTGATTTTGAGGTTAAAATCAGAAATTTTACTACAAAAGATAATGAAACCATTGCTATTATCGAACATCTAAGCATTGAGGCAAATAAAACTGCATCTTTTTCTCTACTTTTACAAAAATATTAAATGTGTATGATTTCGGAAATTCACTCTCCTTTAAAACTTACAAAAAAATAAAAATACTCCTTCATATTCATCGCTCCTAAGCGAAAAATATAACATCTGCGAGCGTATTCATTTCTCACAGCTATAAGTTTAAAAAGGTTTTTAATTAGACATTTTTATTATTCGGAAGGATGCACAATAGTTCCTAAGTATTCTCCCTCCATAGCCTTCTTCACCCTATCAGCATGCAAGCCGTTTATCACTGCACAGCTAACTTTATATTTTTCAACACACTCATGAAACATCTCATCTAAGCATGTTTTTCCAATTTTTTTAAGATCTTTAGATGAAATTCTTCTTATTAATTTATTTTTATAAAAAATTCCATCAACATTCGTAAGTTTCACAAAAAAACTTTCTCCAAGCTTGTAGGTTATGTAGCATGCTATGCTATCTGAGGTTACTTTCCAGCTCGGCTCAAAGGGATCTTCTTCTTTCATAAATCTGTATGGCAGAAAAATTCTTTTAGATTTTTTTTCGAGCTTATCTGTGAGTTCCATACCAGAGACATCGCTTAGGTAGTATGCATACTGCTCCATGGAGAGAATAGCCATTCTGTGTGCAGAAAATTCCGATATACCATATTTTTTGTAAAAACTTCTTATAAAATCTGCAAAAATCCCTCCTCCGGGAATTATAAACACGTCATATTTCTTAAGAACGCTCATAATTTCCCTTGCTCTGCTGAGAAGGCTGCCTCCGAACTTTACCACTATCATAATGGTTTATATACCAGCTCCACATTATAAAATTCAATGCAGGCGGTTGTGCTTTGTGCTGGTAAGGGTGAGAGACTTAGACCGCTAACCGAAACCATGCAAAAGGCAATGCTTCCGCTTGCAAACAAGCCCCTTCTTGAGATTATATACGAGGAGCTCAAAAAAGCTGGTATAAGAGATATTACATTCGTCGTTGGCTATGGAAAGGAGGATATAATAAACCACTTCAAAGACAGGGTGAAGATTGTTGAGCAGAAGGAACAGCTCGGCACTGCACACGCAGTATATACTGCAAGAAGGGTTGTGAAAGGAGATTTTCTTGTTGTAAACGGGGATAATTTGATATTCAGCGACGATATAAGAAGAGTTTTAGAAAACTTCAACGGTGTAGCAACCTTGGGAACTTTTTTCAGCAATGATGTGAGCAGATACGGATATATTAAAGTGGAATCTAAGAGAGTGCTCGACATCATAGAAAAACCTAAAATAAAGAAAGCTGGAATGATAAATGCTGGTTTATATGTATTCAGCGATGAAATTTTTAGCTATATAGAAAAAACTGAGAAGTCCGAAAGAGGAGAATACGAAATTACATCAGCAATAAAAATGCTTGCTGAAGAAGGGAAAGTAAACTATGTAGAGCTTAAATACTGGAGGGATATAGGATATTTTTGGGACTATCTTGATGCAAACAGAGAGGTTATAAACAGATTGAATGGGAAAATAGAGGGAGAAATTGAGGATAATGTAAAAATTAAAGGTAAAATTATATTAGAAAAGGGGTCTGTGATAAAGTCCGGGACGTATATTGAAGGACCGGTGTGCATTGGAAAGAACTCGACAATAGGACCAAATACGTATTTAAGAAGCTATGCAACGATAGGAAGCAGATGCAGAATTGGAAATGCTGTAGAGATCAAAAACTCTATAATTATGGACAGAACAAATGTATCTCATCTTTCATACATAGGAGACAGTATAATAGCAAGAAACTGCAACATTGGAGCTGGAGCTAAGGTGGGAAACTTAAGACTGGATAATAAAAATGTGAAGGTAAAGATAAAGGGTAAGCTTGTTGATACCGGAAGAAGAAAATTTGGCTGTGTTATAGGAGAAAATACAAAAATCGGACTTAATGTTATGATAAATGCTGGAAGAATTATCGGCTGCAACTGCAAAATAGGTCCAGGGGTTATAGTTTATAGGGATATAGAGAGCAACAGCTTTGTAAAGGTTGTTCAAAGTCTTGAAATTATTAAGGGTGATGAAAATAAATGCTGAGGGTATTTGTAACAAGGCATGCTCTCGAAAGACTTTTCGAAAGATTTCCAAAGAAGAAGTTTGAAGCTGATACCGCTCTAAATATTATAGAAAATGTCATAAAAAGCGGGACAGTAGTTTTATGGAGGAAGGAAATCAGAATATCAACGAGCAACTATACTCTCTGCTGCGTTCTTGAAAGCAAGCCAAAGCTCAGACTGATAATAAAGACAATTCTAAAAACAAAAGAATTAGGAGAAAGTTATAAAAAAGCACTGCATTTTGGGAGAAGAAGTCCTTGGAAAATTATTTATTTTGAAAATAGAGATCAGATAAAAACATGGTGTGGAAAGATAAAGAGGATGAAAAATCTGTGCAAGATATGCGGTATATCTAAAGATCAGACCAGAATAGAGAGGTGTAAAATGTATGGCTTCTATATATGTAGCTACTGCTGTATTTCTGTCGGTGGTTTTTCTGAAAAGTGTAGAGGGTGTGTTTTTGATGTCTATGAGCTGATTGAGAGAGAAATTAAAAAAATAAAAAATGATGATTTTAATATTTTTGTTTAGCTATATTTCATTTTTTATAGTTTCTATTATATTTTTTATTCTTTTCTCATCAAATCCTCTTTTTTCCATATATTTTTCTATTATATCTTGCATATTCATGAAAATTTTTATAAAGTTTTCTACAATCACTTTTTCAGCATTTACTTTTCGAGCTAAGATTTTAAATGTATGCACACATGTCTCTGGATTTATTAATTTCCCAATTATGTTGAGCTCCACAGAATCGTAAACTTTTTTATATCCTTCAACTAATGGAGAAAGATTAATTACGTCCAAAAATTCCTTGTATCTGTCCTCAAGCTTAGATATGCTTTTTTCGAGGGACTCAACATCATCTTTATAGTGCAGTTTTTTAAAGTCCTCGCCAATTTTTGAATTAATTAGAGCTCTGTATGCAGATGGTATTGAGATTATATGAACGAAGTCTTCATAAAAGAAAACTTTATCCTTTGAAGGATTTTCGAGGACATTTACAATTATTTTTGGCACGCTGAAAATAACTCCACCTATTGAAAGTGCTTCATCTATAAGTTCATCTTTATTTTTCATAAGCAATTTTATTTGTCCAGCAATGTTTATAATATCCCACTCATCACCAAGCAGGTATCTATCGAGAGTATTTTTTATTTCTATCAAGAATTTTCACCCAAAAATTTCTTTATTTCACTTATAAGTATCTGATTAACTATCCTACCCTCCACCTTTCCTCTCAGCTCCTTCATCAGAACACCCATAAGGGGTCTTGAAGCTTTTTCTTTAGCCTTTAAAACAAACTCTTTTCTTTCCTCGATAGCCTTTCTTGCAAGCTTTCTTATGTATTCCTCATCGACCTCCTTGGCAATTTCGATTTTTTCTCCTCTGCACAGTCTCTCTATTGCATCTGCAATACCGTCTTTTTTCAGCTTTCCAGAGTCGACAAGTTCGAGAACTTTGACAACATTATCCATATCCACTTCAATACCCTTTTTCTTTAAATCTTTAACTATTGCTACGAGCGTATTCGCAATTATCTTAGGACTCAGCCTAAGTCTTTTGCACAGCTCCTCGAAAAGTTCTGAATGCTCGCTCCTTGCGATCTGATTTGCAAGCTCTCTGCTGAGGTTATACTGCTCAACGAATCTCTTTGCTCTTTTCTCAAAGGTCTCTGGAAGATTCGCTTTTATTTTCTCGATTCTTTCCTTTGATATTGCTATGGGTGGAATATCGGTTTCTGGATACATTCTCGCAGAACCCGGCAAAGGTCTCATGTAAAATGTTTCTCCATTTTCTTTTGCACCTCTTGTTTCCTCTACAACGCCATCGAAAGCAAGCAATGCTCTTTCATATACAGCTTCAAGCGCTTTAACAGCTTTTTCTTTTCTCTCAGCAACCAAGACAAAAGCATCATTTTCATCGGCTCTTATTATCTCTCTTACCTTTTCAACCTCTTCTTCGCTTATACCATACGCTGGAAGCTCATCACTATGAAAGATTCCCTTTACACCAGCTTTTACCCTTGCGTAATCGGCGAATTCCTTCCCAAGTCTAACTCTGCCGCCACCTATTAATCCAGAGAATCCTTTAAGTTTTAAGGCAAAAACGCCTTTTGCACGCTTTATTATTTTTGATTTTGTATTCTTAAATGCCTCTGAAACATCAAAAATCTCAAGCTTTACATCTTCTTTCTTTAATCCCCTCTCTTTAAGCTTTTCCTTTATCTCCATGAGCTTTTTCTGCCTCTCAACCTCATACTCAACAACCTTAGGTATAAGGTTTAAATCTTGAACACCTTTTATTTCAACTCTTTTATCAAAAACAGAAATATTTATATCCTGTCTAATTGTTCCAAGCCCTCTCCTTACCTTTTTTGTAGCCCTCAATATATCTCCTATTCTAAAAGCCACTTCTTTAGCTTGTTCTGCAGATGTTATATCCGGAGCTGTGGAAATTTCTATAAGGGGAATTCCAAGTCTGTCAAGCCTGTAAAAAACCCTATTATCATTCTCCCTTATCTTCCTACACGCCTCCTCTTCCAAGCATATCGTCGGTATTCTAACCCTTCCATGCTCAGTATCTATATAACCATTAAGCGCTATTATCGCTGTTCTCTGAAAGCCAGAGGTGTTGCTTCCGTCTATAACAATCTTCCTCATAAAATGAACTTCATCCACAATTTCAGCATTTAAAAGCAGAGCTATTTCAATTGCTATATCTATAGCCTCCTCATTTGGCATATGTGGTGGCTCTTCATCAAGCTCCACCAAGCAAACTTCCTCAAAACCTTCGTAGATATACGTTTTTCCCTTTAGGAACTCCTGTAGAGCTGCTCTATCTATTTCTCCAAGCTCACTTTGCGTTGGTCTCAATCTGCGAGCGACAATATAATCTGGCTCTCTATCAATAAGTTCAGATTTGCATTTACAGAACAACTTATGAGTGGCAAGCTGCTGGTGTATCTCGAAGCCTATCTTCATAAATTTAGCAATTATTCCTATAAATTTAAATACTTTGCGAGACGATAGTTATGCTATGAAGCTGGGCATTATAAGCGATACACACGACAATCAAGAGGCAGCAAAAAAAGCTGTTGAATTCTTTAAGAACAAAGGAATAAAAACATTGATACATGCTGGAGATATTGTGGCTCCTTTTACTGCTAAACTATTTAAAGACTTTGAACACTATGCCGTCTATGGAAACAACGATGGAGAAAGATTTCTGCTAAGCGAAACTATAAACATAAAAGACTTTCAATATATCGAAATTAAAGAGAAGAAAATAGCTGTATATCATGGAACGCTTAAGCATATAACCGAAGCATTAATAAAGAGCCAAGAATACGATGTAGTAGTTACTGGGCACACGCACAGAGCTATAATAGAAAAACATGGAAGAACCCTGCACATAAACCCAGGGGAAGCATGCGGATATCTAACGGGAAAGAGGACTGTGGCAATACTCGATATAGAAAAGATGCAAGCGGAAATAATAGAGCTATGAAAGTATACTTCGTAACAACAAATAAATATAAGTTCAAATTTGCTGAAAAAATATTTAAAAAATTTAAAATAGACTTAGTATGGGTCAATAAAGAGTATAAGGAAATTCAGAACGAAAACATTGATGAAATCGTTAAAGAAGCTCTTGAAGAAATTGAAGTAACTCCATGTATTATCGAAGACTCCGGGCTTTTTATAGAAGCCCTTAACGGCTTCCCGGGCTTTGCCTCAAAATATGTTCAAGAAAAGATAGGTGGTATCGGAATTATAAAGCTCATGAAAAATGAAAAAAACAGAAACGCATATTTTAAATCCGTTGTTGGAGTTAAGATAAATAAAAAAATCAAAACATTCTCAGGAGTTATGCATGGAAAAATTTTATATGTGCCACAAGGAGATGAAAAGAGCTTTGACTCTGTATTTGCACCAAAGGGTTTTGAAAAAAGCCTATATTACACGAAAGATATAGAGACGGACTGGCACAAATCTTTTACAAAAGCTGCTCAATACATTGCTGGTGAGCTTTATGGCGAAAGATAAGGCAAGAGAGATTAAAAATATCGTAGATGAAATAAGAAAAAAGCTTGATTTAAAAGATAAGGTAAGAGAAGAAGCATTTATAAAAGCGAGGGAAATAAGGAGACTTTCAACAAAGGCTGTTAGGGAGATACACAGAGAAAACTATGAAGAGGCAATGAATCATCTCGAAAAAGCTGGAAAAATAGTATGTGATCTTACGGAAGAGGAAAAAGAGTTCGGTTTTATGAGGGAAGCATTTCAGGAGTTCTGCGAAGCACACATCACGATAAGCCTTATAAAGAAAGAAAAAATTCCAACTCCAGAGGAGCTAAAGGTTCCAATAGAGGATTATATAATGGGATTGGGAGATGTTATCGGTGAAATAAGGAGATATATTCTCGATAGGATAAGAAGAGGAGATTACGATGAGCTTGAATACTACTTAGACCTTATGGACGAAATTTACCACAGCTTGCTCACACTGGATTATCCAACCGCAATAGTTCCGATAAGAAAGAAGCAGGATCAGGCAAGGCTCATATTAGAAAAAACAAGAGGTGAGGTAACATTAATATTAAAACAGGCGGAACTCATGAAAAAACTGGATTAATAAATAAATTAAAGGAAGTTCAGAAAAAGCTTGCAGAAAAAGTGATACTAAAAGATGAATACGACACTGTAGAGAGGGTTGCTGGAGCCGATGTCGCGTATATAAAGGACAGAGCAGTATGCGCCCTTGTGGTTCTCGATTTTGCAAGCTTAAATGTTGTAAAGGAGGTTGTGGTTGAAACAAAGGTAACGTTTCCGTATATACCTACTTTTTTAGCATTTAGAGAAATAAAGCCTATAGCAAAGGCTTTAAAGAAAATAGGGAAGAAGAGCTTCGATATACTGTTGATAGATGGACACGGAATAGCACATCCAAGACGTTTGGGAATAGCGAGCCATATAGGCGTGCTTATAAAGAAGCCGACGATAGGTGTTGCAAAGAAGCTTTTATATGGAAAACTTAAAAAAGATCCAAATCCGATCTCTGAAATCATTTCAGATAACGAAATTCTTGGATATGCCCTAAAAAGAAAAAACTATAATCCTATATACATCAGCCCCGGAAACATGATCACTCCAAAAAGTGCACTGAGCATAGTAAAGAGAACAATAAAAAACAAGCTTCCAGAACCAATAAAAATTGCTCATAATCTTGCCAACCTGCATAAAAGAAAATGTCGCTGAGTTTTTGTTTTTCTACCCGAAACACAAAATTTATTAAAATATAAAATATGAATAGTTCCAGCGAAAAGGGAGGGTGATATGGATTTGAACCGCTTCTATGTAAGATTTACAAGCATAGGCTCATTTGAATTTAAGAAAAGGTTTTCCCCAACAGTTATCATACTTTTTGCAACGTTTTTGTTAGTTTTATTTTCTTTATACGATCTCTATGAAGATATTATGGAGGAAGGAAAGGAATATGTTACAGAAGACCCAAAAGAGCTCGTTGTCTATCTTGCAATACCAATAATGTTCGGCTTGGTAGCCTACTACTGGATCTCAACGAGGGAGTATGCAAGAAAGTTGAGAGAAGCAAACTACATGAAAGACGTATTTATCGATGTTCTAAAGCATGATATACTAAATCCCGTTGGCATTGCATTAAATGCCGTAAATTTTGCTTTGGAGGATCATCCTAACGATAGGAATCTGCAGATAATTAAGAAAAATCTTTTGAGAGTAATAGAAATAGTGGAAAATGCAAGCAAACTTTCAAAAATAGAGTCTATAGAAAAACTTGAGATGCAGAAGGTGGATTTGAAAAGGATTATCGATGGCATTGTTAAGGATTTTGAACCTCTTTTGGATAAAAACTGCATGAATATAGAAAATAGAATAAATAAAAGCATAGAAGTTATGGCAAATCCGATTATATCCGAAATATTCACAAATTATTTAAGCAATGCAATAAAATATGCAAAATGCGGGGGAAAGATAATAATTGATGCAAAAGATGAAGGAAACTACTGGAAAATTATGGTAATCGATTTTGGACCTGGAGTTCCTGATAAATATAAAAAGGTAATA
This sequence comes from archaeon, assembly GCA_027051165.1. GTDB lineage: Archaea > Hydrothermarchaeota > Hydrothermarchaeia > JALTZZ01 > JALTZZ01 > JALTZZ01. Next base: position 8,932 of record JALTZZ010000170.1, read on the forward strand.
TTTGAGAGGTTTAAAAGAGGAAAAAAAGAAGGTATAAGGGGTTTAGGTCTTGGATTAGCCATAGTGAAAAGAATTGCAGAGCTTCACGGTGGAGAGGTTGGTGTTGAAGATAATCCAGAGGGTGGAAGCATATTCTGGGTGAGGCTTCCAAAGGCTAAGTAAAGAATATATTGAAAGTCTAAGCAAAAAATTTAAGCAAAAATTTCCTTTAAAAATTTAACAATTTCAACAAACCATACTTTTATTAATCCTATTTTTGGTATCACAAATATTACCTTTCCTCTCAGCATTTCCTCAGAAACAGGAGGAGCTATTCTTGCTCTTGGATCTTGATCCGCATAAGGGTTGTTGTCCCCCTTCGTTATAAAATATTTTTTTCCATCTATTATTTCTATACCGACAACCCTGTGCACAACGTCTATGTTCCTATATGGATTATAGTAAACTATTATATCACCAACCTTTACTTCGCTCATGGGAACTCCTTTAACCACAACTATATCTCCCTTATTAAGCGTTGGAACCATGCTGTTGCTTACAACAGCCATAAGTGGCTTCTCCGTGTTTAATGCATGACCCAAGCCGAAGTTAATGATGTTTGCAACCACCACTCCTATTATGATATAGATTATTGTATCTTTCAATTCCTTTTTCACGTCCATGCCTTTTCCCTTCTAAAGTGCTTGCAGTCTATGTCAAGACATTTATGTATTGTTTTATTACCAACCTTAAAGCTTATCAACGGCAAACCACATTTGCATTTCCTTTTTAAAATTCTGTATTTCTTAGGTAGAGGAAAAGTTTTTTTACAATTTTTACACAAAACATAATTACTCCCTTTTTTAGACTTTAGAACTATAAGCTCACCGCCACATCTGCATGTTGCTACAACATTCTCCATAGCCTCTACAAGTTTTCTTCCAATTTCATCCTTGTATTTATCAAATTCTTTTAATATTTCTGTCAACTGCTTTTTTGCATCTTCTATAACCTTATATTTACTCTCTTTGCCAAGTTGTATTTTTTCAAGCCTCTCTTCAAATATTCTCGTGAGCTTCTCGCTTACTATTTCTGGAACTCTCTCTTTTAGAGCCTCTATTATTGCAAATCCTAAGTTTGTAACCTTTATATTTTTTCCGGTTATGTAGCCACGTTTGTAAAGTATATCTATTATTTCAGCCCTCGTAGCCTTTGTTCCAAGCTTAAGTTTCTCCATTTCCCTTATAAGGCTTGCCGGAGTATATCTTTTAGGGGGCTTGGTTTTCTTTTTCTTCATCTCAACTTTTGAGACTCTTAAAACATCTCCCAACTTTATCTTTGGAATTTCTTTTTCTTCAAGATTTATCGGGTATATCTCCGCCCAGCCTCTCTCCAATATTACAGAACCCCTTGTAACAAACTCCAATCCGTTTATATCTAATACCGCTTTTGTGCTTACCCTTACAAGAGGATCAGCGAAGCACGCTAAGAATCTCGATACTATAAGGCTGTAAAGCTTCCATTCATCTTTTGAAATTCTTTCTGGAATTATTCCAGTCGGATATATTGCTGGGTGTGCCGGATCTTCCTGTTTACCTTCACTTGGCTTTAATATATTCTTTTTAAGTAGATTTTCACAAAAATCTCTGAATTCTTTTATTTCCGAAAGTTTTTTTATTATTTTTCTGAAGTTTAGATTTTTGGGAAGTTTTTGAGACGATGTTCTGGGATAGCTTATATAACCACCCTCATACAAGCTTTGTGCAATGTCAAGTGTTTTTTTAGGCGAAAATCCGAAAAAACTGTATGCTTCTCTCTGAAGGGTTCCAAGATCAAAAGGATACGGTGCTTTCACTTTAATTTTCTTTTCATCAAGACTCTTTACTTTTGCCCTATCGGCTTCTTTTGCTTTTGAGTATATCTTTTCAGCCTTCTCTTTTTCAAAAATCTTTGGCTCTTTATATACCGCACTTATTTTATCCAGCACTGCATGGATTTCAAAATATTCCCTTGGCTTAAAATTCTCTATCTCAATTTCTCTCTTTACAAGAATTGCAAGCGTTGGTGTCTGCACTCTGCCTGCAGAGAGAGCATTTACAAATCTCTTACTCCTCGCCGCATGCGTTAGTGCTCTGCTTATGTTTATTCCCCAGAGCCAGTCGAGTATGTGCCTTGCCTCGCCAGCGTTGACAAGGTTCATGTTCACCTTGCTTGGGTTTTCGTAGGCTCTTCTTAGATCCATCTGCGTAAGTGCTGAGAATATAAGCCTTTTTACGGGCTTCCTCAGCCCTCTACTCAGACATGCAAACTTGTATATGTTGTATCCAAGAAGCTCTCCCTCTATATCGTAGTCCGTAGCTATATATATCTCTCCAGCTTTTTCTGCAAGCTTTTCAATGAGTTCGATATACGCTTTAGCATACTTCTTTGATTTATCAACCATGTAGGCGGGCTTCCACTCAACATCAAAGCTTGGATATTTGTAGCTCGAATTTTTTTCTGCAAGCTCGTATAGATGTCCAACAGCGGGAGCTACTATAATGTTCTTCTCTGGAATCTCATAGAAAGGAACATTTTTAAACTTTTTCTTTATAGGTTTACCTAATGCACTTGCAATTTTAAAAGCAACCTTTGGCTTCTCCGTTATAATAAGCTTAGCGTCCATACCCACATGTGCCTATTCTTGGGGAGTTTAGTATCTTATATAATGCATACCTCTCTCTGCATTTTTTCTTATGCTTCTTACAAAGCCAAACAAATTCACCTTCTATACAAAGATATTCAGCCTTTCTTTTGCAGATATCACAAACTATTTCTGGAAGCTCATTTCTTGATAAAAGATAAATTTTTTTATCAAAATTGGCTTTAAACTCATTTATAAGCTCTATCTTAAGTATAGTTGATGATCCATAGTCATAAACATATTCACAGGACTTTTCTTCTTTAAACGCCACAGAAACCTTTACATCCATTGTTCTCTCCTCTATAGGTAAAAACCCTAATAGCGTTTTTTCAAGGTGGGACATGTATCTTATTTTTTCAAATTCAAATCCGCTTAGATGACCACAGCACTCCAGCCATATTTTTCTCAAAAATTTATCTAAATCTGATAATTTTGCATCTTCTCTTACAGCTACATATAACCAAAAAAGAGGAATCTCTGAATATATACCAAATAAATAATAAGTTTTACTTCCTTTTAATTTTTTGATGCAATTCTTTAGATGCCTTTTAATACCTCTTTTTTTAAAAACTTTTCCACAAATTCTACATGCTCCATGAGTTTCTTTTGTTACAATTGGCATTTTTACCCTATAAGACTAATTTTATAGCACCGTTGGGACATGCTTGAACGCACATCGCACAGGCTAGGCAGTAGCTCTGATCCTTTGGAATGCACTTCTCCTTTATTTCCCATATTTTTGGACCCTTTGGGCAAACTTCCCTACATCTTCCTGTTCCGTTGCACTTTTCTTCATCGACGATTATAGCCAACTTCTCACCCTCATATCTTCAGCAGCTCTTTTCCCTCATCTATTGTTATACCGCAAACTACGGATATTTTGTTTTTAGCCCTTCTTAGAGCCTCTTTTGCAACTTTGAAGTTATCTGGCATTACCCTCACGCTCATTATTCTCTGGTTTGGAGATACCCTTGCAGCCAAGCCTACGGGCTTTCCAAAAGCTAAGCGCATACCATCACTTATTCTGTCCGCACCTGCACCAGTAGCCATCTTGTGTTCCCTTAAAATTATATGCGGATATATTCTTATTTTTAAATAGTATCCGTTTCTTCCAAGCATTTTTTGCAGATATCTGTTTGCAGCTACCCTTGCAGCTTCAAGTGCATTATGCGTTATTTGACCCTCTTCCTTTGCAATTAACGAAATCTGCACGGGAAATCTCTCTGGATTCTTTACATCTCCCATATCAAATATCGTTATTTTAGAGGCTGGAATTGCTTTAATGTATTCTTTTCTTGTATAAGCACGATTTTTTGGAATTCTATAAACTTTTGCTGGCTTAGCCAATTTATATCACCTCAGTGACTTTCAACATGCTTTTTTAATTCATCTATCAGTTCTTCAAGGTTCTCAAGGGCTTCAAATTCTTCGCTCTCCACCTTCCTCAATTTATTTAACAAAGCATCAGAATTTTTGTAATGCTTCAGAATAAGATTCTTTTCATCTATAGCTTCTTCAAGCTTTTGAAGCCAGTATTTTATCTCTTCATACATTTTTATGCAAAAATCACACTTTATATTATTTTTAATGTCCTCTACTTCTTTTTTAAATTTCCTAAGCTCTTCTTCCGACATGTCTATTTTTATTAAAATAACAAAAAACAAATAAAATAAAAAATTAAAGAGACATGATTTTCTCTTCGACCTCTTTGCTTACGTCGACGAAGACGATCTTAGGTTTAGGATACTGCTCAAGCTTCTCTTTTAGGTATTCTTCCACAGCTTCCGGCAGCTCATCGCCCTTAACGTAGAGCACTGGTGCTTTGTATAGGTAAGCTATATATGCTGCTTTCTCGCTTGAGCTCCAGTCTGCTATCACTATATATTTAGGCTTTGCAAACTGCTTTGCAATTTCAACGCTCGTCTCTATTCTTGTAGCTCCCCACAATCTTGTTACTTTGGCGTATTCCTTAAGCTTAGCTTCTACATTTTCGCTAACAGCTTTAGGTCCGCCTACTATTATTATCTCTTTGGGTTTGAGCTTCTCTATTGCTTTAAGTGTTGCCTCTGGCAGCTCATCTGGCTTAGTTAACAGTATTGGTGCACCCTTTGCTTTTGCAAGTGCTAATGCTGCGTAGCTGTCAACCTCTAAGTCGCCGCGTGCTATTATTACCTTCGGTACCCATGTGTATTTGCTGAGCACTTGCTCTGCTGTTATCTCGTATATGTCCCCCTCAATTTTTTCCGGCTCCTTCTTTACTATGTCCTTGAGCTCCTCGAAGTATGGATAGAGCCTTGTTTTATCTGCTATGCTCAGCAAGCTTGCCAAAGCCTGCTTCGGAACTTCTACGAAGGTTCTGTAGATCAAGTTCTTTGCCTTGAATACCTTCTCAAGAAGACTCTTGGTCAGCTCGTTGAATGCCTTCGCTATAACCTCTGGCGCTCCTCCGCCTCCGCCGACAGCTGGTGCTGCTCCGCCACTTGGCTGCACTATTTGTCCGGCTATTCCAAAGACACTGAAATGCGTTAGGTTTGCTACAATGTATCCTCTACCGGGAACGTCGCTCTGTGCAAGAGTAACACGATTAATGATGGTTATATTTTCATCACTCCACGTGTTGTTTATCCAGCGATAGACTTTGAGGGTACTTTCATTTATACCTGCTATTTCATCCTCGTAGTAGTAGAATCTCACTACGGCATATGATATCTTAGCTGGAACCGATATATCTATGTATTTCGCAGCCTTTATATTTGTTAACGTTTCATTTATCTCTCTTGCACCAAGTTCTGTGGCATTCTTTGACTCGTTGATCTCTATGCTTCCGTTTGGTAAGGTTTCAAACTTGAGCTCCTCTATATCAACAACACCGAAGGTGTAGTTTTCAAGTTTAAGGTCGTTCTGTATTATTTTATCCTGCATTTCTTCGGTTATTTGAACCTCGCCTTTAGCTTTGAACGAGAACTTGATCGTATTTGCTCCCTCGGAGAGCTCTGCTGATGCATATACAGTATTGTTATCCACTGTCACAGTAGCTTTAACACCGTTTATCTCCGCAGTTTCTATCTCGTAGCCTTCAGGAACTTCCATGGCAAACACTGCTAAGCCACCTTGTGATGTAAACACCGCAGTAAAGTTCCTGTATCCAGCTTCAACAACTTCTTGCACAGATCTCAGTCTTGTATCTGTTTCGCTCAGAACAACCTCTGGATTTTTCATCTCTTTATAAAGTCTGACAATATATGTATTTTCTCCTGGTTTCACATGAATCTTTGCCTTTACTGGTATATATCCTTCTTTTGCTACTGTAACATTATAAATACCTTCTTTAATCTTCGTTATCTTCTTTCCCTTCCTGCCATCTAAGGTTATATTTGCATCTATTTCATTAGCATATCCATCGTATACCGTGAAAGTGGCATTTCCATATCCTTTCACATAGAAACTTGCAGAGCCTACTGTTATAAGCCCTGGATTATACATCGGCTCCACTTCTACATTTATTGTTCTGTTTCCGTAAACGCTTGAATTTACTGTAAGCTCTATTGTGTAGCTCGATTTATTTTCTATAATAACTGGATATATGTAGAGAGCATTGTTCTCAACCTTCTCGCATATGGGTTTGTTTTCTCTACCCATGCAGAAGCTGTCTTCTCCAGAGTAGTTAAACGTTGCATTCTCTATAAACGGTATCTCTACTATTGGCATGAAAATAGGCTCATCCGTCGGGTTAACTATTGTTATATTCACTGGTATATTTTCGTTTACATATCCTTCGCCAACTTCTACCTCTATGGTGACATTCTCTTCAAGAGGATCTATATACTCCCTTGGGACGTTGTTCTTTGCAAGAGGCAGCGGAACCTCCTGTATGCAGATGAGGGATGCCACCACCGTTCCATTCCCGGAAGAGTTGAATATTACCGTATAGTTCTTTCCTAAGGGTAGTAGGTAGCTAGCACTGAATTTCTTGTTGGTGCTATTTATTTCGACCACTCTGCTTATGTTCTCACCTACTATTTCATAGCTCAATGTAATATTGCTCAAACTCTCAGGTAGGATTTCGCTATACTTTATCAATGCCTGAACAGCTTCCTGAGTTGTCTTTGTATATCCCCAGCTTCCTCTATGCTTGTATACGCCTATTAGGTAATCTTTTGCCCTCTCTATAGAGGATGGATTGCTTATATATTCATACTTATATGCGTATATCAGAGCCTGCATTGCGAGGGCAGTTGCCTCGCTCCTGCTACCGATTGCGCCCCAAGCCTTGTATATTCTGTGCGGTGTCCAGTATCCTTCCTCTTCCTGATTGTCCATTAGCCACTTGGTTGCATTCCTTATTGCCTCCTTAACAACGTCGCTCGAGTTTCCGCTGTGTATAAGCCCTATAACTGCAAATGCCGTTGTATATGCATCGCACTCACGATCCCAGGATAGCTGCCTCCAGCAAGTTCCATTCACCATAGAGCTTAAGAGATAACTCACCGCCTTTTCTCTTGAGCTGTCAACTCTGCTTTTCACTTCTGGAGAAAGGTGGCTGTATGTAAGGTTGAAGTTGAAGAGCGCCATGCCTGTTAAAACAGGCTCGCTGAAGTAAGTTCCATACCAGAACTTGCTCTTCCAAGCTCCGTTGCTTCTCTGCATATCTATCGTTGCATTAACCGTTTTATCTATGTCGAAGTTTCTTATAACGTAGCTTCCGAAGTCTGGATCATCAATCATTCTTGCAATTCCGTAGAGTGCATAGAGCGTTGGCAGTGCATCTTCTCCGTGCTCACCACCCCATACGTCCCATGTGCCTGTGCTTCTCTGCATCCATCTAAGCCTTTCTAAGCCCTTTATTATTGTCTCGTTCATTCTATCTCTGAGGTTCTTTTTTATTGTAACATTATTATCTCTGTAGTACTTCCATATCTTGTATGCAGCAAGAGTTGGACTTGTTGTCTGCTCTACGCAACCGTGCGGATATTCGATAAGGTATTCCAATCCCTTAAGTATTCTTTCCTCAATTCCAAGTATAGTTATGTTGCAGAAACGACTGAAGCTGTATACATCAAAGGTTTTGGCGTATATCACTGCTGCATCGTTGTTCTTTAATGTAACGGAGCCTCCGCTCTTAACAGTAACTACTGGTATCTTTATTTCCACCGTTGTATCGTTTTTATCGCTCTTGCTGTAGAGGTATAGGGTTATGTTTATATCCTTGCTTCCAAAGGTTGTCTTGTTCACACGTATGCTCCATCCTACCCAACGATCCCAGTTTGGATCTGTATATATTGTTTTGTTTGCTTTCTGCCATCTTGAAAGGTAGAGCCCTTCCGGAAGCTCTATAACAGCATATCCCTTACCATAGACATTGCTTCTGTATTTAACGATTATATAGAATCCCGATCCTGCCCATATATCGTATTTCGGCTTTCTTATTTCAACGATCTTTATATAAGGCTCTATAACCTCTATATATGTGCTGTCTTCATTGTTTGAGATATTGCTGTCAACTATGTCTATGCTTGCGTTTATCGTCACGTTTCTAACTATAGGAACTTCATATCTCTTGTATAATCTTCCATACGGCCAAAGTCCCTTAACTTCTACTTTATCCTCTCCAGTTGGTAGCTCTACTGTTAGATTGAAGGGCTTAGACCTCAGCGTTCCTCTGTTTATTACATATACCCATACTGTTGCATTTGTTCCGTTAACAACTTTTTCTGGAGCCTTTATATAGACTGCAAGATCGTAGGAGCCCACTCTGAACCATCTTCCTCTTATATTATCTCCAACTACGAAGGTTATGTTATAGCGTCCATCCTCGCTTATACTGAGTGTCTCTGTAACATTCCAAGTATCTTTAAAGAGATAGCTTATTTTTCCTTCTTTGGAGCTAACAAGAACATCTTTATCAATGTTGTATATAAGAATTATGTAAGTTTCGTTCTCCAATGGAACGCCACCTATGTGAACAACTTTAAATGTTGCATTAAAGCTCTCGTTAGCCACTACCGTGTATGGTGAGATTATGCTTAGATAGATCCATGGCTTAGCTACTACAAAGCTTATGTTGCTACTCTTAACGGTTATATTTCTATATTTATCTACTGCATATACAACGAGGTTGTATCTTCCCGGCTCGAGCTTTAGGCTTGCATTTGCGAATGTTTCGTTTGTGTAGTCAAAAGTGTAGTTTACGCCGTTTAAATTAAAGCTCCAGTTTGAAACTGGTGAGGTTGCGTATACAGTTATATTTATATATCTCGTTTCATACCACAACGGTTTTGGCTGTGCAACAATTATTTTCGCTGGAAGAACTATTTTTATATTGTATTTCTTAGTAATTTCGTTGCCAACTTTGTCCTTAGCCTTTATTTCGAAGCTGTGGTCTCCTTGATCTAATGTTACCGAATACTGCCAGAATGTATCATTTATCTTATGCATTGGATTAAAACCAGCATTATCTATGCTTATCAGTGCATATTCTAACGGTTCATTTGATGTTACATTTATAACCACATATTTATTCAAATATATACTGTTGTTTCTTGGCTCAACCTCTATCTCCGGTGGTGTCGTATCTATTGTTATAACGTATTTGCCCGATTTACCCATGTTTCCGGCTTTGTCGTATCCCTCTACGTAGAACCAGTATGTTCCGTCTGGGATGCTCGTTACGTTATATGTCCAAATGTAATCGCTGATATTTGCCATGTTATAAACGCTTCTGCCAAAGTATAGCGTTGCAGAGCTTAAAGGCTCGTTTGCAGATATCTTAACGTAAACGTAGCTGTTTTTTGTAATAGTGTCGTTTGCCGGGCTAACGATCGTTATAGAAGGCGGTGTTGTATCCTGCGATGGTGCAGGTGGTTGCACCGGTGCAGCAGCTTCTTTGTTCGTTATTACATATATAGATGAAAGTTCGCTGTATGGTTCAAGAAGGACAACAACATCTTTTGTTCCATCGCCGTTTAGGTCTATACCCATATAGTCATTGCTCGTTGAGAATCTTTCAGTAGATTTGCTGAAGATTGTAATGCCCGTAGCAGTTATGTTGAATATAAATGCCCTATCGCTTCCTCTTAGACCGTCTGCATTTTTAAATCCTGTAGCTATATTATCTTTCGGAACAAGAATATCTCCTGTCCCGTCTCCATCAAAGTCTCCTATAAAAGCCACTCTCCTGTTTATCTCCCAAAATATTGCTCCATTTTCCCCATTTATTGCAAATGTCAATGTATCTGATATACATGCCCCATCTGGAGTTCCATCTCCGTTTAGATCACCTACAGGCACACACCATGTATAATCAGTGATGTTCCTTTCAACCTTCCATATCTCGTTGCCACCCGGAGAGAGTTTTACTATCCTAACAGCACCCTTTTTCGTAGTGTAGTTATATATGCTCAAATAGAACGATATGCTATCTTTTTCCATGATAGATCCTGGTAAAATATAGCCATTTTTTAGAACTCCAAAGTTGTAGCTCCAAATTGTGCTACTGTCCTTTCCGCTTACAAGCTTAAGAATTCCAGTGCTCTTATTGTAGGTAAGGAAGTCGCATACACTGTCGCTGTTGTAATCCCTATAACACCCACTTGCAGTATTTTCAACAGTATATATTATGCTTCCATCTTTTCCGCTTAGAAGAATCCCTTTAGAAGTCAATATTTCAGAGATGCCATCTCCGTTTACATCTTCAACGAAATCTACGAACCATATACCACCGTAGTCGCTGCTTATATTTTTACTCCATATAACGCTCCCATCTTTCCCGCTTATTGCAACTATGGTGGTAATTGGATAGTTACTAATGAAAGCTATAATATCATTTATATTATCATTATTTAAATCTTCTTTAATATTTTTAAAGTAGTGTGAAACATCCATAAGCCAGCCGCTGAAATTAAATGTCCACAGTATAGCACCAGTATCTCCTTTTATTGCCACCAGCATATAGCCACGTGAAGCTCCAAAGCTTACTATATCGGGCTTTCCATCGTTATCCAGATCTGAAAAGACGGTGTTCCATGGATAGAATGCATAAATGTAGCCGCTCACGTTAATCTGCCAAATCTCAGCTCCATTTGCACCATTTATCAGCGTTGCTATTGGATTGTTATGATCGAGAATTAAGACGTCGTCCTTACCGTCCATATTAAAATCTTTAACGTAAATAAACGGAAATGGATACTCGTAGCTTATTAGATACTCCCAAAGAACATCTCCAGTGTTTCCTTTAAATGCAACTATTTTTCCCTCTTTAGCTGCTGATATCAATACATCAACCAATCCATCCCCATCAAAGTCCCCGAATTTTTCTAAATCTGTTATGTTTGCATAGCTCTTGTTCCATAGAATCTTAGCATTTCCAGAAACTTTAAGCCACAAGCTAAGTGTTGTGAAGCTTCCAGATTCTTTTGCAATGTTTCCAGCACCATCCATGCAAATTACTGTGTAGTTGTATGTTTTTCCGGGATCAAGATTTCCTATGAAAATTACATGTTTAATAGAAGCCGGCGGAGAACCTTCAACGAAATTTCCGTCAACCGTTACATTACATATTGTTGGCTCATCGCTCGTGATGTTTATGTTAACATCCTTCAGGTTAGGCTTCACATTAACCGTTATATTTGGTGGTGTTGTATCTGGGATTCCTACTGAAAACGTTATTCCTTGAACAGATGTAACATTTATAGGATTATTTTGAGTATCTGTGGCATCAACAACGAAGATATTTACATCGGTAGAATCACCTTCAGAACCTACAACTTTAAAGCTGATATTTGCAATTACCAAGCTACCGTTCATTCCTTTCGTTGTTATATATCTCAAGGTTACTATACCAGCACTGTTATTCACGTTATACGTAAATAAAACATCTGCTGGAGTATCACCTCTATCCACAGAGATCGCTTGAATAACACTCGGATCGTAGAGAATGTCAAGCTGAAGCGAACCAACATTATTCATTCCAGTGGCATGGACGGAAAATGTGATATTGCTTCCTGAAGGTGCCTGAAGAGGTCCTTCAATATAAATGTTTTCTATGCTCGCTACTGCATGCACACTGACTATTACCAATAAAAAAACCACTGAAAATAAAACGCCCACCGATTTCATTTTCTCCATCCCATTTTAACCTCCTACAAATACCTCTATGGTAGGTCTGCTAATGGGGCTATTATATATGTCTGTAATATCCTCTATATAAACTTTTATCTCAAAATAGCTTTGCAGTAGAATCACATCAAGCACTATGAGCTCGCCATTTCCAGAGATTCCGTTAAGAGATATAAGAGCTATTCTTGTTATACCGTTTTTTGAATCTATATTATACGTCATTAAAGCATTTTTGGACAAATTTCCTTTTTCAACGTTTAATATTCTTAGAACATCTGGATTATACTCAATTCTTAGCTGAAGAGCTCCAACTTTCTCGAAATCTTCTGCATATAAGACTATTCTGTATGTTTCATTTATCTTTATAGAACCCATTCCTTTTACAACGATCTTACTCTCGTCTGACGTGCTTTTATTATCTGAACTATACGATTCTTCTAATATTTTTTTACTTTCTTTTACTGTTACATTAATTATGAAGATAATATTCTTTTTTAGGAATAAGATTTCTTTTGTTTTATTTCTATCGGCTCCTGCAAATATTATAACTTTTGATCCTTTATAATCTTTGATAAAAACTCCTTTATCCTCTCTAATTTTCTCCTGCTCCTCTATGGTTAGTATATTTCTAACAACATCACCAATACCCTCTGGAGCATCTGGACCTCCTAAGATTACTGTAAGCTCGTCAACCTTCTCAATGCTTTTATATTCGTTTGCTGAGATTATGCGAACTTCTAAGCCGTTATCTTTCCAGAAATCTATAACTTTTTTTGCATTTTTTAAGTCTATGGAATTTGTAACAAGCAAAAGAGCGTTGACACTTGACATCAATAAGAAAATTATTAAAAAAACCAAGAACTTCTTTACCATGAACAAGCCTCCCTGCTTAAATCCCACCCAACTGCCTTCCTTAAAACCTTTAAAGTATCGTTCGCTGTTATCCCCCTATCTTCGTTTGCATCTCCTTTTAGCTTCTTTACAGCATGGACCAGTGGGCTACTACCTATAGTTAAAGCCACAATATTTATTGGAGAAGTTTCATAAATATAAATATCACTACTCCCTTAGTAAAATAGATTCTCTAAGTTAATGCTCTAAGGGCTACTTATGTAAGTTTTATTATCAAGATGTCCCAAGCAACTATTCATGAATAGAATTATCAGAGAAAGCATTTTACTGTTCGTAGGCAATACCCTTGCAAGGCTTTTCACATATATTTACAGGATAGCTGTTGCAAGGCTTCTATCTGTAGCTGAATACGGAATCTTCAATCTTCTTTTAAGTTTTCAGTTCCTTGCGATAATCTTAGGGTCTTCAGCTATTGCTCCGACCATTGCAAAGTTTACTGCAGAATATACAGCCAAAAAGAAAAACATTGATAAATTAATAGTTTCAAACATTACATTCCTCTTTTTTATATCTTTTTTAATTGTAGCTTTTTTAATACCTTTTATTGATAAAGCTGCTGCTGCATCTATCTTAGCCATGCCGTTTATACTAATTTTCAGCATTTTTACTGGATATCTTCAGGGAAAAAAGAGAATGCTTGAGATGAGCGTGAGTATTTTGATTTCTCAGATTTTGAGGATAATCTTAGCATTGCTCCTTATTTTGCTCGTTTCTGCAGAGGTTTTTTATGCTATTTTCGGCTCTACACTGGCATACATGTTGGTCTCTCTTTTTGCTGTTTTTTACTTCTTTAACTATAAAAAAATAAAAATAAATATAATAGATATAAATGAATTTAAGAAGGTTTCTTCATTTTCCTCCATTTTATTCTTGGTCTCTCTTCTAAATTTTTCTTTAGCCTATATTGATATAATTATGATATCACAGTTAAGAAGCAGCTATGAGCTTGGATTGTATTCATGTGCATCGCCACTTTCGAGGATGTTCCTATCTTTTTTTATAGCACTCCAAGCAGTAATGTTACCAAGATTTTCTGAACTTCATGCTTATGGGGATATTAAAAAAATAAAAATAAAACTAATTTATGCATATAAAATTTCTATGTATGCACTACCGCTTTTATTTTTATCAATAATTTTTTCGGAACATATAATAAGCCTACTGTTTGGGGATAGGTATATTAAAGCGAGCACGGCATTTGAAATATTGGTTGTAGGATCTTATATTTTTGGATTTTTTGCTGTAAACTCCTCTCTGCTCCAAGCGGTGAACATGCAGAAGAAGCTTGTGCACGCAATGCTAATATCCGTATTACTCGATATTGTGCTAAACGTTCTCCTTATACCGGTGTATGGTATAGAAGGTGCGGCTCTTGCTACGATGCTCAGCTACGCAGCTGCTACGCTCCTATCTTTCATATTTCTTTTTCAAATTTTTTCACGTTAGGCTATAAACATAGCTCCGTGAAGCTGTCGGCTAAGGAAAGGGCTAAGCTGAAGAGCAAGGCTATGAATATAAAGCCAGTAGTATGGATAGGTAAGAAAGGAATAAACGAAAATATTATAAAGGAAATTGTTAGGCACCTAAAGAAGGATAAACTTATAAAGGTTAAGATACTTAGGAGTGCATTTGAGAGTAGAGAAGAAAAGCATGAGATCGCGGAAAGAATTGCAATGCTCTCTAAAGCAACTCTTGTTGAAGTTAAGGGTAATACAGTAGTTCTATACAGAAGACGATAGGTGATGGTATGGTAACCGTGTATGATGTGCCAGCTGATAGGCTTATAAAGGAACTTGCTGAGGAGCTTAAGAAGAACGACAAGATAGTTCCACCCCCTTGGGCAAGCTATGTGAAAACCGGCGTTCATAAGGAGAGAGCACCAGAGCAAGAGGACTGGTGGTATATAAGAGCTGCAGCTGTGCTCAGGAAAATAAGGATAAAAGGACCTCTCGGTATAGAATCCCTTAGGAAGCTTTACGGCGGCAGAAAAAACATGGGTGTAGCAAGGGAGCACAAGAAAAAGGGCAGCGGAAGCATAATAAGGAACATATTAAAGCAGCTTGAAGCTGCTGGCTATGTTAAAAAGACTCCGAGAGGAAGAGTAGTAACAAACGAGGGCATTTCTCTCTTGGATAGGATAGCATATAAAGTAAAAAAGGAGCTTGAAAAAGAAATTCCCGAACTCGCTAAATATACGTAGAAGGTGGTTTTATGGAAGATATTGAGGAAATCAAAAGGAGAAAGCTTTTAGAACTTCAAAAAAAGCTTGAAGAAGAAAGAGCTAAAGAACAGGAAAGAATACAGCAAGAAATACAAAAAAAAGCAATATTAAGGCAAATTTTAACTTCAGAAGCAAGAACAAGGTTAAATACGATAAGAATGGCAAAGCCTGAGCTCGCTGAGCAGGTTGAGAATCTTTTGATACAGCTTGCCCTCTCAGGAAAAATTGGAAGAATAAACGATTCTCAGCTTAAGAAGATTTTAGCAAAAATTGCTGAGAACAGAAGGGAGATAAGAATAAGAAGAATTTAAGCTTGTGCTCTCTTTATCCTCCTCATAACAGCTTCATGGAGCTCAAGCAATCTCTTTTTCCTATCCTCCATCATGACAACATCAGCTTCCCCGAGAACTATCAGGTTATGTGCAAACGGACTTGGAAGCTCAGTTTTTATATAGTCTACCTTGACTTCGTTCTTTTTTATCCAGTCTAAGACAATTCTCGTCCTTTCTATGTCAAGGACGTCTTCCAAGATCTCTCTATATGTTTCCTTTATAACTGGAAAGTTTGGATCTATCTTTTCGCATACGTTGAGAAGTGTCTGTGCATTAAGCTGTTGCTTGCTTACGCTTATCTTATAGCCCTTGTAGTTTCTCAAAACCAAAAAGCTCCTCGATGCAACATGTCTAAATCGTCTTTTCATGAGCTCCGTTCTTCTTATATTCTTCTTAAGAGTTTCTACTATATCTCTGCTTAAAACATCATCAAAAAGCTTATAAATATCTATTTTCTTATCTTTCGGGACTATTAGAGCGAATCCGTTGTCGCTCACAATTATTCCAACGTTTGACCTTATCATGTCGCTCAGCGATATTGCGAAGAGTCTTGAAAGAGTATCGTTCACTTTTCTACCAAATAGGCTGTGAAACACAAGAAACCTCCTTCCGCTCAGATCAAAGGTCTCCTCTACGACGATCTCCTTATAACCGGGAATCTTAGCATACAGAAACTGCTCCTTAAAGTATTCAAATATTGAACGCGAAGCGTTTTCGTCAATTGGATAGCTCTTTATAAATTTCATTATCTTTCTCTCATCTCCATCTTCAAAGAGTTTTCTCAGCTTTTCTCTGAATTTTTGAATTTCCAAAGCAAGATCAAAGCTTAACGGTAGCATTTCGCTGAACCATGCTGGAATCGTTGGAAGCGCATCCTTTCCTACCCTCTCCACATAGCAGCTCATGCTCCTCGCATATCTGAATTTATAGAGCTTTCCTCCCAATACAAAGATATCCCCGGGCTTAAGCCTCTCAAGGAAGTCCTCTTCTATTCCTCCGATATACTTTCTTTCCGGGAGCATATATACATCTATCTTTACCTCATCTGGAATTGCACCAAGGTTTAAATAGTATATTATTCTTGTGTATTTTCCTCTTCTTCCAAATTCATTATCCTCGAACCATATTTTTCCATAGACTCTTCTATCTTCAAGGGCTACATAGTGCCCAGCGAGATATCTGAGAAGGCTTATAAAATCTTCCTTGCTCAGATCTCTGTAGCAATAGCTTCTCCTAATTATCCTTAAAGCCTCATCCACACTATGCTTTTTATTCAAAGCCATGCCGACAACATGCTGTGCTAAAATATCTAAACAGTTTTTCGGTATCTTTATCCTATCGAGCTTCTTTTCCTTTGCACATTTAAGCATTACAGCGGTCTCTACGAGGTCATCTCTGTCAAGAGCTATTATTCTCCCCTTAGCTACATCTCCAAACTTATGACCGCTTCTTCCAATTCTCTGCACCGCTCTCGTAACGCTCTTTGGGGAGCCTATCTGAACAACTAAGTCTATATAGCCGATATCTATCCCGAGCTCCAAGCTTGTTGAACATACAACAGCTTTAAGCATGCCTTTTTTAAGCTTTTCCTCAACTTCTAATCTTATTTCTCTCGATAGAGAGCCGTGATGTGCTCCGAGATTTTCATCGCTATATTTTTCTGGAAATTTTTCTTTCAGATGAAAAACTACCCTCTCTGTTCCGCTTCTTGTATTTGTGAAAATCAGTGTTGTTCTGTGCTTTGATATGAGCTCATCAAGAAGCTCATATAATTTATCGTTTATCTCGCTTGCACTTGCATGCACTATATCCTCAACTGGGCAGAGAACTTTTAAATCGTATTTTTTAAACCATGTAACATCTATTATTTTACAGCTTCTCAGCCTACCATTATCATCGTAGCCTACCAAGTATTTTGCAACCTCTTCTAAGGGAGCTAATGTAGCCCCAAGCCCTATTCTCACTATTTCCTGCTCCGCAATTTCCTGCAGCCTCTCCAAGCTAAGGCTTAGATGCACGCCTCTTTTGTTTGAGGCAAGCTCGTGTATCTCATCAACAACAACATATTTAACAGTTTTCAGCTTTTCAACAAACTTAGGGCTGTTGAGCATTATCGCTAAGCTTTCTGGAGTTGTTATGAGGATGTGGGGTGGCTTCTTAAGCTGCTTCTGCTTCTCACTCGGTGGAGTATCACCCGTTCTTATGGCTATTCTTATCTCTGGAATCTCCTTTCCTTTGCTTTTTGCTATCTCTCTTATCTCCCTTAGAGGCTTTAGAAGATTTCTGTGAATATCGTTGTCTAGAGCTCTCAAGGGTGATACATAGATACAGTAAACACTATCCCTTAGCTTACCTTCTTCGGCAAGTTTAAAAAGTTCGCTCAAAATACTCATAAATCCAGCCAAAGTTTTTCCACTTCCAGTTGGAGCGGTTATTATGACATTGTTACCTTCAGCTATTAGCTTGAATGAAAATTTTTGCGGCGGTGTCAGCTCCTTAAAAGTTTTAGTGAACCATTCTCTAACATAAGGTTCTAAGCATGATAGATTTTCTTCATCACTGAAGGGTTTTTTAACATATTCTATCATGCCGCACCACCGCAGAGCTATTACTTCAAGCCAATTTTTCTCATAGTAAAACTTTCACAAATACGACAGTAACAACTGTATATAAAATCTAAGGCTTTCTACAGCTTATAGACGAAAATTAATTGAAAATTCCGCTACCTTTAGTGTAAGAACTCAGGATTCAGTGACAAGCACTATTACTGAGTAGCCTTATACTGAGGAGATGCATGACATATTAGCTTTTACTTGTTAGCAAATTGAAATCTATGAGATGAGAGGGTTACTGCTTATAGTGCTCAGCATGCTTTTTGGAGCTGTAGGCGGATACCTCTCAGGTGTTTATATAGTTCAAGAAAAGGAAAACGCTCAGATAGTAAAAAATGTAAAGACTATTTATATAAACGAGAGCGTTATAGAAGATGCTGTTATAAGAGCATATGAAGAAGTAAGTCCAAGCGTAGTTCACATAACCACAACAGTCTTAACAAGAGGGTTTTTTTATGAGATAGTCCCCAGAGAGGGTGTTGGCTCCGGCTTTGTAATAAGCGAGGAAGGCTATATAGTAACAAACTACCATGTCGTAGAAAACGCGGATTTTATAAGAATAAAATTTCCAGACGGAAAAGAGGCTTATGCAAGCATAGTAGGATACGATGAGGACAACGACATAGCAGTCTTAAAGGTCTACGGAAAAGACTTAAAGCTAAAGCCAGCGAAACTTGGAAACAGCGACAATTTAAAAATAGGGGAGTTTGTTATAGCCGTAGGAAATCCATTTGGGCTGGATAGAACAGCAAGCTTAGGTATTGTAAGTGCATTAAATAGAAGCATAGAAACTGAAGATGGAAAGATCCTCGAAAATTTAATCCAAACAGATGCAAGCATAAATCCGGGCAACAGTGGAGGTCCATTAATAAATCTTAATGGAGAGGTTATTGGAATAAATACGGCAATACTAACCACAAGCGGAGGATCAATAGGTATAGGATTTGCAATTCCCATAAACAAAGCCAAAAAAATTATAGAAAAGATACTGAGCGAAAAGCCAAAAGAAACTAAGCCTTGGATGGGCGTTCAGGGAATAATTTTAACAAAAGATTTAATAGAGATACTGAATCTTCCTATAGATCACGGCTTCCTAATATTCTATGTAGCACCGGGTAGCCCAGCAGAGAAGGCTGGTTTAAGAGGCGGAACGCAGAACGTTATAATAGGAGATAAAATAATAACGCTGGGAGGAGACATAATACTCAGCGTTGACGGCATTGAAATAAGGAGCATTGACGATCTGAGGAGGGCAATATATAGGCATGAGGTGGGAGATAAGATAACAGTCAAAATCTACAGAAGAGGAGAAATTAAAGAAGTAACCGTTGAACTTGCACCAAGCCTTGAATAGTCAAATCTGCTCCTTTGGAATTAAAACATAGAATATACTTCCTCTTGGCTTGTTATCTTCCACCCATATCTTACCGTTATGGAGCTCGATGATCTTTTTTACTATTGCTAACCCTAAGCCTGTGCCCTTTATGCCCTTCTTTTCCGCCCTCACAAATCTTTCAAAAATCCTTTCCTTATCTTCGTCTTTAATTCCAATTCCATAGTCCTTTACAGCAATTTTCCAGTATTCATTTTCATCCTTAGCCTCAACTTCTATTATACCTCCAGCGATGCTGTATTTTATAGCATTTGAAAGCAAATTTAAAAATACATCTTCAATAATCTCATTTACATCAGCAATCATTGTCTCTTTTTCAAAAAAGGCTTTTATTTTTATATTCCTCTCTTCAGCAAGCGGTTTTAGGTTCTCAATAACTTCCTTAATAATACTCACCAAATCCATTTTCTTAAATTTTAGCTCCTCGGTGCTCTCAAGCTTTACATATTTTTTCATGTTTCTTATAATTTCTTCAATTTTTATGACATTTCTTTCTATAATGTTGATCTCCTCGTTTTTTACTTCTTCTTTAAGAAACTGCACAGCATTCTTTATTACACCAACATAATTTAGGAGATCATGGGAGAGTATGTCAACAAAAAGGGTTTTCAATCTATTGGTTTCCTCAAGCTCTTCCAAGAGCATTACCTTTTCAATTCTCTCTCCGATTACCCTCGAAAGGTGAAGCAACCTTCTTATATCTTTTTGTGTTAGCTTTCTTTTTGAAACTACTCCGAAAATTCCGAGAATGTTATCACCAGACATTAGAGGCACGCCAACTCCACACCTTATATTGACAAACCTCTGAATTATTGGGGCAAGGATTCTTAATTTTTTGTTTAACGTATGATGTTCTATCAATTTCATTATATCTTCAGTCACAACTGGTTTTTTCTTATCTATAACCTCTTTAAATAGGCTGTTCTCAAACAACGGTATCTTATATCCTCTTATTTTTATTTTTGCAAATTTCTCAACCATCTTTATTAAGCTGATGTCTGATGCTGCATAAGCTGTTATAATAAGGAATCTCTTATCCTTACTTAAGAGGTGTATTGCTGCAGCTGTATAGTCAAAGGAACGGACAAAACCCTCTACAACTTTCTGAAGAACGTATTCCTTTGATGCTCCTTGACTTAGAAGCTTTGACATGTGCTCAACGATGGCAAACTCTTTTCCTTTCTCAATTTCGTCTGTTAAATCTCGGACAATTTCTATGACATACTTCACCTTACCGTTTATCTTTAGAGGTATGCTTTTAATTTCAAGATACCTCTTTTCGTCCTTCTTAGAGACTTTAACCTTTCTTCTCGACAAACCCTCTTTAAAAATTTCATCAAGCTCACATAGAGAGATATCAATCCTGAGCTTTTCGCATATAATTTTGCAGTGCTTTCCGAGCAGTTCATTCTTAGAAAATTTTGTCATGTTTTCAAAAAATTTATTGACATAGATTATTGATTGATTTCTGTCAATAACCAAAACACCCTCACTCATGCTTTCGGCTATGGCTTTTAGTATTTTTATTTCCTCACTTTTTCCAATTTTTTCTTCTAAAATTTTAAAAATAGCTATCATAAGATCAAAGAAATTATTTAAATCAACATTTACTATTTTTTTCTTCTCATCTTCTCTCGGATAAAATATTAAGGCTGGTATTTCGCTGATATCTATATTATACTTCCTCAACACCTCTGGATTGCTACTTACATCAACAAATTTCAAACTAATAATATTCTTTATGGAATTATTTATGTTTTTAAACTTCTTCTCTAAACTTTCTATGCTATCTGCATTTTTTGATTTTTCATACAGAAGAATTATCTCAGATTTCATAACGATCACGTTGCTTCTTGGACATATTCCTCATTAAATTATCAGATTGTTGAAGAATTTCGATAAGTTATTTTATAAATTTTTCTTTTCGTAGTTTCAAAAATGCATAATAAACATTCCAATACATATGCAT
>JALTZZ010000171.1 GCA_027051165.1 archaeon
TTAACGGCTTTGAAAGCGATTTTTTGGCAGATAATGCTTATGAGTGCAAAATGCTTAGAACATTTTTGCGGAGAAGGGGTTTCAATCCCATTATCCCTTATAAAAAGACTTCTTATCCCAAGAGACTTTACCCCTTCGATGAAAAGAAATACAGGCAGAGAGGCGTTGGTGAAGGTGTATTTAGCGCCTTAAAGAGGCAAAAGATCAAGAACATGCTGAAAAGGATTTCCCCGTCGCCTATAACTTAAAGGTCTATATGAGAGTTAAAATCTTTGTCTCGCCAGCTTGCTGCTCTGCAAGCTGGCATAATATCCATGTGTATGTTTGTGTCAAAATCTTGATTTCTCAACAAACCCCCATCCTTTGGGCTTTGTATTCTAAACTTATATCTATGCAGCATGTAACAGCATGGCACGTCATTGGCGAGACGGGCGGCTGATAAAGCTTGGGGAAGAGATGTTTTCAAGCGAAAGAGGGATTTTAGAGGTAAAAGAAAGGGTTAAGGAGGAGCTTAACAAGGGGAAAGTAGGGAGACCGTATAAGTATCCGAGATTAATCATTCATGTAGGTACGGGTTTGAGCAAGTTTTTACCTTATAGGCAAGTTTCAGGAGCTTTAAGAAGTCTTTATGGTTATGCACCATATTACGTAACTTTAAGGAAGGGGATTATAAAGGAAGCTGAGCACTGGGAATGCAAGAAGATCAGAGGATGATATCCTTTCACCTCAAAAGACGTGGAGGTTGGAGTTTATAGATTCCACTGGCATAGCATGCTCTCAAACTGGGGAATGGAGAACAATAAGGTTTGAGGAGAAACGCGTGAGAAAGTGGTTTAAATTTCATGTTCTCTACAATGAAAACGGTAAAATAGTTGCCTTTGCCGCAACAGTTTGAAGAGCTTGTGAAGAACCTCCCCCCGGCTCCAAGGTTTATGGCGACAGAGCCTATTCCTCAAGAAAAAATTATAAAATCGCAAATAATAAAGGAATAATGATTATCTCGCCCCCAAAAAACTTTTCCTCCAGAAGAAGAGATTGTAAGGAACTTCAAAAAAAGGTGAAGCTCCTGAGAAATAGAGCAGAATCACCAGATATTTCAAGAGATTCACAATGAATGGATAATCCCAAGCTTTAAAAGACTGCTCGGAGAAAACTTAAGAGCTAATACCCTTAAAACCACATTCCTTCCAGTGCCCCGTGCGTGATGCTGTTCAATGCAATCGCTTTTCCTTAGCTCACTATACCTATAAATGCTTATTAAAGTTGGGATGCAATGCCGCAACAGAGCAATCCCATAAAGCCACATCGCTATCAGCTGAGGGAATTTATACCACTTGTGCCCCGTCTTGTTCCTATGCTCAGGCAACACTCTTACGCATATCTCGTAAAGCTTTTTTAAGACCTTTTCCCTCCTCGTCTTCATGTTATCTTTTCGCTAATTGGTGCATATATAAAACTTGCAACAGAGCAATTTTATAAAGGTGACCCCATATAGTTACACATATATACAACTCCACTACTAATCATGCACACGGGCTTTTCAATAAACTCTTTATAGGGCTGGATATTAATTATATAAGGATAACTGTGAAGGGAGGAGAAGTGATGATAGAGCCCATAGAGAGAAGC
Organism: archaeon; assembly: GCA_027051165.1. Lineage (GTDB taxonomy): Archaea > Hydrothermarchaeota > Hydrothermarchaeia > JALTZZ01 > JALTZZ01 > JALTZZ01. The sequence goes on from JALTZZ010000171.1 coordinate 1,630, forward strand.
ATTGATCTTCGAAAAATTGAGGAAGATGTTCAAAAATTTTGGGAAGACAAAAAAATTTATGAAAAACAAAAAGAAAAAATAAAAAATGGAAAAAAATATTATTTCCTCGATGGTCCACCCTACGCAAGCGGCTCCATACATTTAGGAACTGCCTGGAATAAAATTATTAAGGACACTATCTTAAGATTCTTAGCCCTTAATGGTTATAATGTTAGAAGACAAGCTGGTTGGGATACTCACGGCTTACCCATAGAGGTTAAGGTAGAAAAGGAGCTTGGTATAACAAATAAAAGGGAAATTGAGGAAAAAATTGGAGTAGAGAACTTTGTAAAAGCTTGCAAGGACTTTGCAATGAGGCATGTGGAAATAATGACAAGGCAGTTTAAGAGGCTCGGTGCTTGGTTTGACTGGGATAACCCCTACATGACGCTTACCGATGAGTATATAGAATCCGCATGGTGGACTATAAAGAGAGCATACGAAAAGGGACTACTCGTTAAGGATTTTAGGGTTATAACAACTTGCCCAAGATGCGAGACTGCACTCGCTGATGCAGAGATAGAATATAAAAACGTTGTTGATCCGAGCATTTATGTAAAATTTAAGCTTGCAGACAGAGAGAATGAATACATAGTGATATGGACAACAACGCCTTGGACTCTTATAGCAAACCTCGCAATAAGCGTTCATCCAGAAATAGAATATGCAAAAGTTGAGACAAAAGAAGGAAAGCTTATTTTGGCGAAAGATCTTGTAAATATAGTTAAAGAAAAGTTTGGTCTCGATTATAAAATTGTAGAGGTGTTTAAAGGTAGGGAGTTAGAAGGGCTTAGATATGAGCATCCTCTAAAAGATTTTATAAATATTAAGCCAAAGAGCAAAAAGGCTTATACCGTAATACTTGCCGACTTCGTAACGCTTGGCGAGGGAACCGGCTGCGTTCACACCGCACCGGGACATGGGCCAGAGGATTTCGAGGTGTGCAGAAAATACGGTATAGAGGCTATATGCCCAGTAGACGAGCGCGGAGTGTTTACCGAGGAAGCTGGGAAGTATGCTGGATTGAGAGTAAAGCACGATGACGACGTAATTATCGAGGACTTGAAGAAGGTTGGCGCTCTGCTTCACAGAGGAACCATAGAGCATAGATACGGACACTGCTGGAGATGCAAAACACCTATAATATACAGAGCCACCGAACAGTGGTTCATAAAGATAACGGAGCTTAAGGACAAGATGCTTAAAGAAATAGAGCGCGTGGAGTGGATTCCAGAGTGGGCAGGCTCTGCAAGGTTTAGGGATTGGATAAAGAACGCAAAAGACTGGACGATATCGAGGCAGAGGTTCTGGGGAATACCGCTTCCTATATGGATATGTGAAAGCTGTGGCGCTATCGAAGTGCTATCCTCAAAAAAGGAGCTTGAAGAAAAGAGCGGCACAAAGATAGAAGAGCTCCACAGACCCTATGTTGATAAAGCACTTTTAAAATGCAAGTGCGGTGGAGTGATGAGAAGAGTTAAGGATGTTCTCGACGTATGGTTTGACAGCGGCGTAGCCGCATGGGCTTCCCTCAACTACCCGAGCAAAAGCGAAGAGTTTGAGAGGTGGTATCCAGTAGATTTCATAACAGAAGGACACGACCAAACAAGGGGATGGTTTTACTCCCAGCTTGGCTGCGGCTTGATAGCTCTCGATGAAGTGCCCTACCGCAGGGTTCTGATGCACGGCTTCACCTTGGACGAGAAGGGCGAAAAGATGAGCAAGAGTCTTGGAAACGTTATAGCACCAGAAGAAGTTATAGAGAGATACGGTGCAGATGTTCTAAGATTTTATGTTCTCTGGGCAAACAAACCTTGGGAAGACCTTAAATTTAACTGGAAGGAAGTTGATGTTGTAAACAAGATGTTTACCGTTCTCTGGAACGTTTTTGTATTTGCAACGACATACATGAGCTTAGACAAGTTTGATCCGCTTAAGCACGGATTTGATATAAAAAGCTACAGCTTTCCCTCAGACGACTACCTTATAGAGGACAGGTGGATTCTATCGAGAATAAACAGCATCATTAAGGAGGTAACCAAAGACTTAAATTCGTTGCAACTGCAGAGAGCTACGAGGAAGCTATACGACTTTATACTCGAAGACTTGAGCAGATGGTATATAACCCTAATAAGACCGAGAACGTGGATAGAGCACGAGGCTAAGGAAAAAACATCAGCCTATAAAGCACTATACGAGACCCTATCAAAGCTTCTTGTTCTGCTCTCACCCATAGTTCCCCACATAACAGAATATCTGTATCAAAAATTCCTAAAGCCTTTTACGGGCAAGGAGAGCATTCACTTAGAAAACTGGATTAAAGAAGATAGATCAAAAATAAATAAAGAGCTTGAGGAAGATATGGTTATAGTTAGAGAACTAATAGAGGCTGTTTCGAGTGCAAGAGAAAAGGCAAGAATAAAGAGAAGATGGCCTGTAAGAAAAATTGTATTGAAAACAAAAGATGAAAGAGTGAAAAAAGCTGTTGAAAATCTAAAAGAGCTTATAAAGAGGCAGGCAAATACTCTTAGCTTCGAAGTCGTGGAGGAGTTTGGAAAAAAGAAGCTTCTGCCAAATATGTCAGCGTTGGGAAGGGAATTTAGAGCAAAGGCAAAGGAACTTGCAAAAATGATAGAAAACTTAGGCGAAGAATATGCCAAGAGACTTGAAGAAGGCTATGAAGTAGAGATTGCCGGTGAAAGGATAAGAAAGGAGCACGTGAAGATAGTTGAAGAACTTCCAGAAAACATCGTTTCCGAGAGCTTTTCATATGGAACTGTTTACATTGATACGGAAAAAGATGAGGAAATACTTAGTTTAGGATATGCGAGGGAAATTGTAAGAAGGATTCAGGAGATGAGAAAAGAGCTTGACCTGAACATAGAAGCGTATATAGAGGCAAGGATTGAAGTTGATAGGGAGATAGCGAAATACATAATGTCACAAAAAGAATATATATCGAGGGAAACGAGAGCAAAAGTCCTCGAAATAGGTGAAGTAGAGCACAAGGGATATAAAAAGGAGTGGAAAATAGGAAACGTAAAAGCAATAATATCCATAGAAGAGATCAAACCTTAGCCATGCTTGCAATAGAGGCGAAGGGAGTAAAGAAGTTCTACAAGGGAAAAGCCGTGCTAAAAGGGGTAGATATAGATATAAAAGCTGGAGAAATATTTGGTCTGCTCGGACCAAACGGAGCTGGAAAAACCACCCTAATATCTATCTTTGCAACGCTGATTGTGCCAGACGAAGGCAGCGTGAAAGTTCTTGGATACGACATTTTCAAGCACTCCCAAAAGATACGCAGAATGGTCAACATAACAAGCGGAAATCCAAACTTCCCTTGGAGCTTAACGGTAAAGGAGAATTTAAACTACTATGCGATGCTCTACGGAATACCTAAGAGCAGCAGGAAGAAAAAGGTCGAAGAACTCATAAGCCTTTTTGAGCTTGATGAATACGAAAATACGAGATTCGACGAGCTATCCTCTGGACTAAAGCAGAGGCTAAATCTTGCAAAATCTCTCATAAACGATCCAAAAATACTTTTTTTGGACGAACCGACGATAGGACTTGATCCTGATATTGCGATAAAAACGAGAAAGCTCATAAAAGATATACATGAGGAGAAGGGAATAACGATCGTTCTAACGACACACTACATGAAGGAAGCCGAGCAACTCTGCGACAGAATCGCATTTATAAATAGGGGAAGAATAATTTCATCCGGAAAAAAGGAGGACTTCATCTCAGGCGAAAAGATTCTGAAAATAAAGTATATGAGAGATGGAAAAATTTTTGAAAAAGAGTTTAAAGCTGGAGAAATAAGAAAAATTTTGAATAAAATAAAGGGAGAAATTGTTGATATAGAGATATTGGAAAAAAATTTGGAGGATGTTTTTCTTGAGCTTTCTAAATAGAATGCTCGCCTTTGCATACAAAAATTACTCCATAGAGAAAAAAAACATGTTCACGCTTGCAGAGGTATTCATAATCCCAATTATAACGGTAGTATCCTTGGCATTGCTCTCTGAATTCTTAAACTTAAAGCAAGAAAAATCCTTTATATTAATCGGTGCAATATCTTTTATAGCGTTTCAGATATCACAGCTTGACGTGAGCTACTCCCTTCTCTTCGAGGTTTGGAGCAAGAGCTTAAAGCACATGTTTGTAGCACCGGTTAGAGGAGTTGAGATAGCAATTGGATCGTGGCTCGTAGGATGCATAAGAGCACTGCTATCACTTTTAACGATGTTCTCGGTTCTTTACCTTTTTTTTGATGTTGAAATAAAAATGCACGGGCTATTATTATTTATTCTTGGTTTACTGCTCAGCGGTCTTTCACTTGGCATATTAACGTTAATTTTTCTCCTCACATTCGGATATAGGGTTGAGTTTATAACATGGACAATTGCAAGCGTGGTAATGCTCTTCTCAGGGATATACTACCCAATAACTATACTCCCAGATTTCCTGCTCTATGTAGCTAAAGCAATACCGCTTTCATACATACTCGATTACTATAGGAGCTTTTATGGATTTGAAAGTGTTTTAAATATTAAGCATGGTTTTGCTCTTTTAGCTATTTATTTAGCCGTAGAATTCGTTTTGCTTGAGGCATCAATAAAAAGGGCAAAGAAAACCGGAATTATAATCAAAATGTCTGAATAATTTTATAAATTTCGATGAAAAAACGATTAGTGCAAAAACTGTGGTAGATAACGGGACTAAAGGTGAAATTCCTGTTGCTAAATGGAAGGGTTCAAAGATGATCTCATAAAACCAAGGAACTGGAAATGTATCTGCTACTGTTAACGTGAACTACCCCGCAGGTAGTCTTGCGAAGCAACAAAAAGATAAAAGATTTCTTGCTGAGAAGAAACTCCGGTGCGGGGGGTTATAGTAATATTTTTAATAACCCCCTTGCGGATGAGTGATGCAAAGGGATTAATTTTCTCATATAAACAAATTTTTCGAGAGAAAACAAGTTTTCTTATAAAAGGACATTTGCATTAGAAACGAAGCAAAATTTTCCAGACGAAACGCAGAAAAATTTATATAGGAGAAGGGGTATTAACCCCTTCTCCGGTGAAAGACATGAAAAGCCCTTTAATACCGGATTTAAGACATCCAACATGGATAATCTTCAATAACATCATAAATCTTTTTGACAGAAGAACTGTAAAGAAGGAGATGGCTAAAGTTGGTATAAAACCAGTTAAGAAGGCAGCTCTAATGCTTAGAATAACGATAACATCTATATTTTTCGAAAAAGATATAACGGAAGTAGTAGAAGAGCTTAAAAGGAATGAAGAGCTTAGAAGAGTCGTTAGAGTTGCAGAAGTCCCTTCTGCAGACGAAATATACAGCTTTCTCAGCAAATTTAGCGGAGATCGGTTCATAAAGTTAGTTCTATCTGTTATAAACAGGTTAAGCAGAAGGAAAACGAGGAGCTCGGTAAAGCTCCTCGATACTACCGATATAAAGCTTGACTTAAATTTATTCAGAGAGCAAAAAATTGAGTATAAATGGGGCTATGCACCAGGAAAGGGATTTTACAAGGGCTTTAAATTAGCTTTAGTTATAGAATATCCATCCTTAAAACCGGTAGGCTTTTATCTATACGAAGGCTCACCAAACGATTCCAAACTTTTCTTAGAAATCGTCAAAGACCTTAAGAGAAGGAGAATTCTGAGAAAAGGTGATAGAATAATAGCAGATAAAGGATTCTGTGCTCAGAAAAACTACTGGAAAAGTATTATGTGGTATAAAATCCTTCCTTTCATATTCCCGAGGAAGAATCTTAACGTTAAAAGGATTACGGGAAGATTATCTCACCCTTTCGAAGCCCGGAAAAACGAAAAGGTAAAGAGGTTCTACGATGAGCTCTTTACCTCTTTCAAGAGCTTCCTGAACTCTTGGGAGAATTTTAAAGCCATTAGGAGCGTTGTCGAAGATGTGTTTAAGGTTCTCAAAAATTCTCTCTCTTTAAAGAACTTACACAGATATTCTAAGCGCTCTGTTATAAAGTTCGCAGCCTTGAGTGTCCTTTTATTGGGCATGCTCATTTCTCTGGGATTTAACAGCAAGGAAAAGCTTCAAGCCCTTGCTGAGTCTTGACTCAGCAAGGGGGTTATAA